>NZ_CAAAFS010000331.1:0-5444 GCF_900634755.1 Protofrankia symbiont of Coriaria myrtifolia | reverse complement strand
CCGCCAGTGGGGCCGGTGGGCGGGGTCACCGTCACTCCATCCGGACATGTTGAACGGAGGGTTCATCGCGACGACGTCGTAGCGTGTCGTCCTCTGGTGGTGCAGTCTGAGCGGTTCGACCGGATACTCGCCGAGATCAGCGGGGAGTCCGTGGAGGGCCGCGGTGAGCTGGGCCAGCCGCCAGGACTGCTGGTCGAGGGCGTAGCCGTGCAGGACCTGGGCGGACTCGGTGCTGTGCCGCCTGGAGCGGGCCCGGGTGCCAGCGGCCGCCAGGAGCTCACCGGAGCCACAGCAGGGATCGCAGATCCGGGCATCCGGCCGTGGGTCGAGCAGTTCCATGATCACGCGTGTCACTGAGGGCGGAGTGAAGAACTCCGTTCCACGCCGGCCCTGGACGGCGGCGAGCTGTTCGAGGAGGAACTGGCAGGTCGCCGCCCCGAAGCACTCGGTGCCAAAGGCCGGCCACGAACCCTGACGACCCGCCCGCGCGATGATCGCGATGGCCCGTGTCAGCTCGTCGTCAGACCACAGCTCCCGCCGGATCCGCGCATACACTCCGGTAAGACCCGGGGAGTGCACGGCGCGGGCGCGCAGCGCCCTCTCCAGAAGCGCGCCGACACCGCTGTCGGCGGTGGTCAGCTGCATCCAGCGTTGGACGTCGGAGCCACGCAGGTCGAGCAGGGACAGTACCAGTTCGAGATTCGTGCCGATTCCAGCTCTGCCCCACAGGCTTTCCAGCGGCTGCCAGAGGTGTTCCTTCAGTATGGCCTGTGCCGCGTCCGGCCTGTGTGCTGTCTCGGCGGAGGAACGTGAGGGCAGGCCGAGATTCTTCCGGAACCGTTGGCCATAGGTGGTTCCGGCGGGCTCGTCGCGACGCAGTGCATTTCTGGGTATGCGCCGCCGATCAAGCCAGGCGGCGACCTCCGCGACCGAATATAATTCTCGTCCCGCCACATGCGACGGCATGGGGAATTCTTTCGGGTGCCGCCGGGCCCAGTTGTTCACCGCCGGGGGTTCCACCCCGGCGGCGTGGGCCAGATCCGCCCGCGACAGCATGCCGTCGGCCGTCGTCATCGTCGTCCGCCCCCGTTCCGGGAACGCAGCAGGCTCGACAGCCGCCGGGTCCGTGCGTCGCTGCTGACCACCCAGGCGAGAAAGAAGAACGTCGCCATGATCGTTAGTGCGATCATGGCGGTCTCGTTGCCCAGGGCGAAGACGGTCAGCGCCAGCTGTCCCGCATCCCTTCCCATGAGCGCTCCGGTCACCACGGGCTCCGCCTTCCTGCGTTGGTCGACACGGGCGCCACCCGCCCGCCGTCTTCGCTGTTGCCGTCCGCAGGCGTCGTCCGTGCCCTGCCGACAGGAGCAAGGCTGGCAGCGAGGCCCCGTGCGCGGCGATGCGCAGCAACAGTACGCGGGAAAGTGTTACCCGGTCTCGGGTGGGGCCCGCCTGAGAGTCGCTGCCGGTCGGTGGCAGGGGTCCACAGGCGATCGACAACTCTTATTGTCAAAGATCTACCCGAAGGGGCGGTAACTTCCGTTGTCGACAACATGAGGTGTCGCTCTGGAGGTCCAGGATGACGCCGCTGTCAGCGGCGGCGGCATTGCCGGCCGGGAGATGTCGGAAACACCCGTTGTCGACGACGTTATCCTGTCCGAGCTACGAGCAGCTCTGAGCAGGAATGGCCGCCCCCGAGGGGTGCCAGCTCTCGTGCCGTCGCACTGGCCTATCTCGCTGAACCGGTCCGCCGGGAGCAGAGGCTGGCCGCCGAACGTGATCAGGCCGTTGCGGACGCTGTGGCGGCCGGTGCTGACTGGGGTCAGATCGGTCAGGCAACAGGTCGTACTCGACAGGGAGCCCGGCAGCGGTGGAGCCGCCGCCTGGCGCAGAGGGCGGAGCGGGACACAGGGGATGAGCCTCGCGCCTGGGAGCGCGCGTCCTGAACCGTGTTGTTCCAGGACCACCGGAGCAGACGAACAACGGTGATCTTCCGATCACCTCGTTCGGCCCGCTACGGTGTCACCGTGGGACTGCATTTGAGTCAGATCGATGACGCGGACGAGCTACTGACCAACGACCCGTTGGCGCTGCTGATCGGCATGGTGCTGGACCAGCGAGGTTCGGAAAGAACGAACATACTGCCGGTGGTCACTCGGATGAGCTAGCGACCGGCGCCGGGAGACGCGGCTGGCAGACCGGAGGCGTGAACGGCTTCGACGAGGAGTTTGTCGTAGCTGAGTACGACATCCAGGGAGTCTCTGAGATCGAGCGCTGTCGCCAGGTGGATTGCGTCGAGAGTGCGCAGCCGGGGCGGTGGTACGCGGGCCGCGTCGCCGAGCAGGGGCGGAGTGATCTCCACGAGATCCACATCGGCCGAGAGAAAGGACTCCGCCGGACCGAGCATGGTCGGGTTCACCAGGTTGAGCAGCCTGGTCAGTTCGACGGCCAGCAGGGTCGACGAGACGAGGCGCAATGGCTCGACCTGATCGGCGAACCATTGTCGAAGGTCAGGAGTTTCCTTCTCGGCGATGAACAACTTGGCCAGGGCTGATGTGTCGAGGTAGACCCGGGTGGGCATCAGCCTTCGCCGCGCAGGTCGGTAAGCCATTCGTCGGAGGAGCGGCCGGTCGGATTAGCCGCGGGTTCCGGTAGATGCGCGAGGCTGAACGGACGAGCCGCCCGGCGTATCAGCCCGGCCGCGACCAGTTGCTCGTAGCGGTCATCGGCCGCGGGAACGATCCGCGCCACAGTCCTGCCCCTGTCGGTCACCTCGACCGTCTCGCCCGCGCGGACCAACGCGAGCACGCGAGCGGTTCGCTGGGAAAGCTCTCTCATGCCCACCCGGAGACGCCCATCGTCCGCAGCCGCTGTCATGCGCTGTACGTTACCACATGTACAGCGTGACCGCTTGCCAGCTTCAAACGGCACATGCCTGTTCGACCAGGAAGGCGCCGACCAGTGCTTTCGGGACAGTCCGTCCCGGGGACGCCGGTGTGCCGCGAGGCTCAGCGAGATCATCGGTGCAGTCTGACGGGTAGACCTCAGTGGCACGAGCGGGTTGTGACGGGCGCCCGACTTCCGGTGACTCTGGCATGGCCCGCTGCCCTGGGCGTGTGAGCCTGCACCTGAGCCAGATCGTCAGGGCGGACGAGTTGCCGACCAACGACCCGCTGGCGCTCCTCGTTGGGATGGTCCTCGACCAGCACATCTCGGAAAGGCGGAGCGGGGCCCACTACTGGGCCTCGGGCGGAGTCACAGTCGTCAGGCAGAACGGATGACCAGCAGGGTCGAGCAGCATTCGCCACCAGGTGAGCTGGCGGGGTTCGATCCGGACAAGCTTGGTGCGCTCTTTTCGCAGCAGCCGGCGTTGCACCGGTTTCCCGGGTCGATGGCGAAGCGGGTGCAGGCGTTGTGTCGGATTGTCGTGGACGTCTGTGAGGGGGACGCGGCGCGGGTGTGGGCGGCCGCGGCTGACGGTCAGGAGTTGTTGAAGCGGGTGTCGGTGTTGCCGGGGTTCGGCGTGCAGAAGGCGAAGATTTTCGTGGCGTTGCTCGGGAAGCAGTTCGGGGTGACCCCGCCGGGGTGGCGGGAGGCCTGCGCGCCGTTCGGTGAGGAGGGCAGCTTCCGTTCCGTCGCGGACATCACCAGCCCCGAGAGTCGCATCAGGGTCCGCGACTTCAAGAAACAGCTGAAGGCCGCCGCGAAGGTGGCCCCGTCCTGAGCCGGTCTGAACGTGTGGGCTGGAGACCAGACCGTACCGATGCCAACGAGCAGCCACGGACAAAGAGGATCGATCAGATCGTCACGATTCTGACGAGGTCTTCCAGGCCGGCGAGGTCGGCGGCGTTGCGGGTATAGACGCTGGCTTCGTGGGCGTGCGCGGTGGCCGCGATCAGCAGGTCCATCGTTCGTGCGCGTGGCTGGCGTCCGATTTCGACGACCCGGGCAGCGAGTCGTCCGTAACTGTCGGCGACAGCATCGTCGACGGGTAACGGGTCGAATCGTCGTTGGAGTGCGCTGAGACGGGCGAGTCGGTTCGCGCGGGCCTCGGGTGTTCTGGCGACGAGGACGCCGAACTGGAGCTCGGCGATGCTGATGACGCTGACCGCCAGTTCACCGGGGATCGGGGCGACGTCGGTGGCGACCAGCACGCTGGTGTCCAGAATGCCGCGGCTCATCGATCTCCCCAGGGATCGGTGAGGGTGCCGTCGACGAGCTCGCGATCGCTGGGCCAGTCGGCGTCGGTCGGCAGGGTGAAGACGTCCGCGAGGTCGTCCCAGCGCCGCCACGCGCGTGGGGTGACCGGGCCGAGAACGGCTGCCGGCCGGCCGGAAACAGTGATGGTCAACCGCTCGCCGGCCTGGGCGCGTCGCACCAGCTCGCTGGCGTTCTGCCGCACCTCGCGAAGCCCTATCTCACTCATCTCTCCACGGTAGCACTTGTGCTACCTGCTGGCGTGGGCTGTGGATAGTCCCGCTCCCTGTCGCCCTGCCGGGGTACCGCCTCGTGCGTACCAGTGATCAGATGCTGCCCGCGGCCTGCCGCCGGGTCGTCCGGAGAGCCCGGCTACGGTGACGGCATGGGTCTGCGCCTGAGCCAGATCGCCGAGGCGGGCGAACCGCTGACCAACGACCCGCTGGCGCTGCTGATCGGGATGGTGCTGGACCAGCGGGTTTCGGAAAGAACGAGCGGGATGGGACGGTCCGCGCTCGCCTGACCGCGTACCGCTACCGTCCTGCTCGAGGCCGGGTCAGATGGTCCAACATGTCTCGATCGTTTGCTGGTCCGTCGTCGAGGGTGCCGGCCGTGCGTAGCGACGGGGCCGCGTCTGACGGGACGGATCTATGCCGGTAGCGAGACGCGCTTTCTCCCCGCCGTCCTCTGGCGGGGCCGTTCTTCCAGATCGGCTACGTCATGACCCACGAGTCGCTTGACTGACTGAACCGCACCGCGACGGGCACCAGCCCGGGGAGGCGGGCTATCCAGCCCGCGCCTCGCCGGGTTCGGTGCCCGCCGTGGGGTCCTCAGGTAGTCGCCGTGACCGGCTTGGACTGGTATCCCCCTGCACGGACCGCCCTTTCACGCCTTTATCCCGAGTAGTTCCACTTCGAAGCGGAGAGTGGAATTGGGCGGGATGACGGGCGGGAAGCCGTGGGAGCCGTACGCGAGGTCAGGTGTGACGGTGAGCACCGCCTTCTGACCGAGCGACAGCTGAGGGACCCCCTCATCCCACCCTTTGATCACCTTGCCGACACCGATCTGGGTCACGAACGGCGAGCCTCTGTCACGGGACGAGTCGAACTTCGTGCCGTCGAGCAAGGTGCCAACATAGTGAATCTTCACCGTGTCCCCCTTCCTGGGGAAGGTCTTGCCGTCCCCCGGCGAAAGGGTCTCAACCGATACGCCCATGCGACCAGCCTTTCCTCGATGATGGGACCAGCCCC
>NZ_CAAAFS010000330.1:0-2702 GCF_900634755.1 Protofrankia symbiont of Coriaria myrtifolia | reverse complement strand
GCCCCCATCACCCTCCGCGGCACCCACAACGCCATCATCGACGGCGGCAACCCCACCCAGGGCTACGCCATCCACCTCGACAACGCCGACCACTGGCACCTCGACGGCTTCACCGTCCAAAACAGCCAGAAAGGCGTCATGGCCGACCAGACCACCGGCGCCGTCCTGACCAACCTCCTCGTCCGCACCATCGGACAAGAAGGCATCCACCTACGCAACTTCTCCACCGACAACTTCATCGTCGGCACCACCGTCACCGGAACCGGCCGCAAGGACCCCGGCTACGGCGAAGGCATCTACATCGGCACCGCCGAATCCAACTGGAAACGCTTCAGCGGCGGCCGCCCCGACACCTCCGACCGCAACCAGATCATCGGCAACACCATCAGCGGCATCACCGCCGAAGCCATCGACATCAAGGAAGCCACCACCGGCGGACTCATCCGCGGCAACCACTTCGACGGCGCCACCATCACCGGCGCCAACTACGCCGACTCCTGGATCGACCTCAAGGGCAACAACTGGCGCGTCGAAGGCAACACCGGCACCCACAGCCCGCTGGACGGCATCCAGACCCACGTCGTCGTCGACGGCTGGGGCACCGGCAACATCATCACCGGGAACCAGCTCGACGTCCGCGGCCCCGGCTACGGCATCAACATCGACAAACCCACCAAGACCCAGAACATCGTCTCCTGCACCAACACCGTCACCGCCGCCAACAAAGGCGCGTTCAACGTGACCTGCACACGCTAGGCGCACACGCCAGGCGACCTACGGTCAGGCGACATGGTGGCCCGCCCACGCGCGAGCGGGCCACCCGCGGTGGCCGGCCGGTCAGCCCTGGGCCGCCGGTTGCCCCGGGCTCGCGATCTAGCCTCGTCGCTCGGCCAGCTCGTCCACCACGAGCAGGTCGCGGCGGACGCGTCCGGTGCGATAGGCCGCTCGACCGACCCGCTGGGCGATCACCGGCGCGGTGACGAGTCGCAGCAGCGCGACGAGAAGCAGACCGGCGGCATGCCGCGGCGCGAGCTGGACGGCGCTGCCGAGGAGAATCGCCAGCAGCCCCACCGTCTGAAGGCTTGGTGGCCGCCTGCAACCGGGACGGGACATCCGGAAATCTCAGCAGCCCCCACGCTCCCAGCAGCGAGAAGAGCGCACCCGACAGCAGCAGCAGCACGGCGGAGATCACATCGCGGATCATCAGCGGGTGGTTCCTCTCCGCTCGACCAGCCGGGCGGCGGTCAGCGACCCGTCAGCGCCGCCCGCCCGGAACCCCGCCGTGGCCGTGCCGTCGGACCCGGCAGAGCGGCCGGACACACCCGCTGTCGCGCGCTCGTCCGACACCGGGCCGACCTTCCGGGGAAGGTCACGGCGCGCGATCACACCAGACGCGGACCTCGCCCACAACAGCGGACGCGGGTGACCTGACCGGTGCCACCGATCCGTCCTCCCGATGGCCCGTCGCAGGTCCGCGGCATCGCTGACCCGCTGTGCACCGATGCCGCCATGCCACGATGCGTGCCGCTATGCCGCAATGCGGAGGGCGGGCATCCTGACTGTGCGTTACTGACGTTGAACTCGTGAGGTAGCAACTGGCTCTCGTGGGGTACCCCGGGCATACGAGGTATCCAGATGGTGGCGGGTTGAGTGCTGCCGATCGGGACCGACGGGAACGGGTCCGGTTACAGGCCGCGGACCTGTTCGCCACCGGGGTGTCGCCGCCAGAGGTGGTGCAGCGGCTGCGGGTGTCACGGAAGTCGGCGTATGACTGGCATCGGACGTGGGAGACCGCAGACCGGGACGCACTGCTTGTCGGCGGGGCCGGCGTCGCGGTGCCGACTGGACGCCGAGCAGCTGGCCTGGCTGGCAGAAGAGCTGGATCGGGGGCCGGCGGCGCACGACTGGACGGTCGACCAGCGGTGGACCCTGACCCGGATCGTCATCCTGATCGAACGGATGTTCGGGGAGTCCTACACCCTGACCGGGGTCGCGAAACTGCTACACCGCATGGAGTATTCCGCGCAGCGGCCGGTGCACCGGGCGGTGGAACGCAACGAGGAGGCGATCGCGACCTGGCGGCGACAGGTGTGGCCGCAGGTACGACAACGGCCGCGGCCGCCGGTGCCTGGATCTGCTTCCTCGACGAGGCCGGCCAGGGGCTCCAGGCCGCCGAAGGGGCGGGGCTGGTCGCGGCGCGGCCGCACTCCGGTCGTGACCGTGTCCGGCCGGCGCTCCCCGCGGATCTCGATCGCCGGGATGCTCTGCGTCCGCCCCGGCCACCGGCCCCGGCTGATCTACCGGCTGCTGGTCCACCGGGGCCACCGCGGCGAGCAGAAAGGCTGTGTCGCCACCGGCTTCACCCGGCTGGTGACCGCCGCTCACCACCAACTCGACGGGAAGATCGTGGTGGTGTGGGACAACCTGCCGGGCCATCACGCCCACAAGGTCCGCGCGTTCATCGACAAGCATGCGGACTGGCTGACCGTGCACTGGTTGCCCTCCTACGCCCCGGAACTCAACCCCACCGAGGGCATCTGGGCGCATCTGAAAAGCGGTGTCCTGGCCAACCTTGCCGCGCTCGGCCTGGACCACCTGATCCGGGTCACCAAGACCGCGCTGAAACGCATCCAGTACCGCCCCGACCTGCTGCGGGGTTTCCTGGCCGAGACCGGACTCGGACTTGAACCCCCATAGTGTCC
>NZ_CAAAFS010000329.1:0-20932 GCF_900634755.1 Protofrankia symbiont of Coriaria myrtifolia | reverse complement strand
AGCCGCCAATAGTCGGCCATCAGTCGACGCGGCCGTGGCGCGGCGTGGCGTGCTCCCGTCGCCTCCGTTCAGCCATCACGCCCGTCCCCGAAGGGGCCGACCAGGCCGGTGACCACCGAACGGCGCCGAACCCGCCGCCCCTCCCGGGCGCCCCGGCCGTCCCGGCGCAAAGCTCACTCCATCGGTTCCGGCGGCACCCGCCGAAGATATTTTTTCGCGACCGGACGGTTCACGGTCACCGTCCTTTGAGGTCGAGAACGTAATCCAGGACCTCCCAGGTGTTCGCGCCGACGGTCCCACCGATCTCGGGCACCTTGAAGAAATCCTGAAAATCGCGGACGGCCCGCTCCGTCAGCGGGCCAAAATCCCCGTCCGGAGACAGCCGGTCGGGATTGTTTCCTTCCCGGCCGGTCACGATGTTCAACGCGTTCTGCAGGGTCTGGACGGGACTTCCGGGATCCGGGAAAATGCCGGTGGACGAATGATCCTTCGCGCCTCTGGCCAGATTCGGGTAACGCAGGAACCTGTTTCCGGCCGGAAACAGGTCGGTGAAGTCTACCCCCAGCCAGACCGCCCTGTCGTTCACGCCGTACGTCCTGCTGACAACCTCGTCCCGGTTGCCGACGTTCCCCTCGACCGTCGTTATCGTCCGGCCGAACCGTTCGACGCACCAGCCGATGTGCGTCTCCACGGGGGCTACCCCGGTCCGCGTCAGCGTCCAGTCGAAGGCCACCATCATGCCCGGCTGAATCGCGTCCGGCGCCCGTTTTCTCCTGTTTTTGGACGCCCAGCTGGCCAGGTCGACGACCCCGGCGGTCTTGTACGGCAGGGTCACGCCGGCATAGCCGGCCACCACGTAGCAGAACATGACGCACCAGGGCTGGCCGTCCGCGCCGAATTCACGGCCGTACTTGGTGAAGTTGTCGCGCCCGCTGGGCTGATAGGTGACTTCCTCGCGCCGGCAGGCGGCGACAAGATCCTGCAGGGTCGCCATGCGGACGTCTCCTTCCGGAACACACGCCGGCGGACAGTTCCCCTGGCCCGGCCGCCGCATCCGGGATCATGCGCTGGGAAGAAACCCGGATGTCGAGGAGGTCCGCCATGTCGGAGCGTAGTCCGCCGAGTCGGGGCATCCCGCCGGTGACGGAATTCTGTCATTGTCTTGACAGCCTGCCAGGCCGGTGCGCAAACGCTGCCCGGACAATCCCGATCCGCACGGCCAACGACCGGGCGGATACGAGAATCAAATCCGTTCCACATATCTTCTCTTCGGCTGCCCCACGGGGCGCCGCGGCTATGTCACCCGGCCTCGCTCCATACCGCGTCGCCCCTGCCATTGTCGTGTTGCCGCGGCCATGCCGGCATCCCGGGCAGGCCATATCGCCCCTGTCAACCACCGGCCCACCATCATCACGATGTGTATGGCAGGGCCACGACAGGCCACGACAGGCCACGACAGGCCACGACAGGCCACGACAGGCCACGACAGGCCACGACAGGCCACGACAGGCCACGACAGGCCACGACAGGCATTGTGAGCAACAGGCATGATGCGTCGATGAGCGGCCAACTCACCGGTGCGATCACGCTGCCCGACGGGACCATGGTGCGCGGACGTGGCCGGCGCGAACCTCTACCGCCCGGGCCGCTGCCCGACTATGGCCTCTACCTCGCGTCGCGCCACCGGTTCCCGCGGCCCCACGGGAACCGGTGGCATCCCGCCTGGCCCGCGGACTGGATCGACTGGCCCGACTTCCGCACCCCCCGGGACGGCGGGACGGCCGCCGCCACGATCTGCCACGCCTACCTGCTCGCCCGCCGCGGGCAGCGGGTCGAGGTCGCCTGTGGCGGCGGCACCGGCCGCACCGGAACCGTCCTTGCCTGCATGGCCATCCTCGCCGGCCACCCCGCCGCCGACGCCGTTGACTGGACCCGGCGGCACTACCGGCCGCGAGCGGTCGAAACCCCCGGCCAACGACGCTGGATCAGATGGTTCGCCGCCCACCACTCCGAGGCCCAGATCAGCCGCGATCCCGGTGAGAACCGGTAGCACCGCGGATAGCCAGGCGCCCTGCGCCGTCTGCGTCGTCCGTTCCCCAGTTGGTTTCCGAGGCCCCGCATGCGATGGCCATCGCCTCGTCGGGCGACGGCCCGCGACGGGATCGTCGTCGGCCTGGCGTTCCTGCCCGCACGGTCGTCAGCCGGTTGCGGTTGCGGGGACGCCGATGTGGGTGGTGGTGTCCCCGCGGGGATGGTCGGGCAGGTCCCGGTCGGCGTGGTCGGCGTGGAACAGCCCTTCGGTGAGCAGAGCCTGCACGTGCACGTCGGCCGCGGAGTAGTACACGAACGTGCCCTCGCGGCGGCCGCGGACCAGACCGGCCAGGCGCAGCTTGGCCAGGTGCTGGCTGACCGCCGTGGGGGCGGCGCCGACCAGTTCGGCCAGGCAGGCCACCGACGACTCGCCGTGCAGCAGCGCCCAGAGAATCTTTATGCGGGTGGGGTCGGCGAGCAGCCGGAAGGCTTCGGCGGCGAGGTGGACCTGCTCGTCGTTGGGCATCTGGAAATCCGGCAGCGACCCGTGCACCCTTTCACCTTAGTCCGAGCATCGCTGCACGTCTGTACGTCTGCATGTCTGTGCAGATAGCTTTCTAATTGACTATCTTCATACCTTCGCATGTATGTTGATAGCTGTGACGCTCCTGACCGGCTCTGCCGCGACAGTGGCAGGGCAGCCCGCGCGCCAGCGCCAGCACCCGCCCCACCGACGGGCCGCCACCGTGTGCGCGCTGGCTCAGGTGCGCTGGGCGGCGCTGGCCGTCGTGCTGTTCCTGCTGGGCGGGTCCGCGCACCTGGCGGGAGCGCCCTGGCCGGTGTGGTGGGGGCTGTATCTGGTCTGCTGTGCCGCCGGCGGCTGGGAGCCGGCGCGGGCCGGGCTGTCCGCGCTGCGTGGCCGCGTCCTGGACGTGGACCTGCTGATGGTCGTCGCCGCGCTCGGCGCCGCCAGCATCGGTCAGGTCTTCGACAGCGCCCTGCTGATCGTCATCTTCGCCTCCTCGGGAGCGCTGGAGGCCGTCGCGACCGCCCGGACCGCCGACTCCGTGCACGCCCTGCTCGACCTGGCTCCCGAACGGGCCACCCGCGTCCGTCCCGACGGCACCGAGGAGGTCGTCGACGCGGCCGACCTGAACGTCGGCGACATGATGAGCGTGCGTCCCGGCGAGCGCATCGGCGCGGACGCGGTGCTGGTGGCGGGAGCGAGCGAGGTCGACCAGGCCACGATCACCGGCGAGCTGGTGGCGGTGCCCAGGCTGCCGGGCGACGAGGTGTTCGCCGGCACCCTCAACCGCACCGGGTCGTTCACCGCGCGGATCCACCGCCGCCCGGACGAGTCGATGATCGCCCGCATCGCCGCCCTGGTCGAGGAGGCGTCGGCGACCAGGGCGAGAACCCAGCTGCTCATCGAAAAGGTCGAGCGGCACTACTCCGTCGGGGTGGTCGTGGCGACCGTGGCCCTGTTCGTGGTCCCGCTGCTGTTCGGCGGGGCACCGGAACCGGCCCTGCTCCGAGCCATGACCTTCATGATCGTCGCTTCGCCGTGCGCGGTCGTGCTGGCGACGATGCCGCCGCTGCTGTCCGCGATCGCCAACGCCGGCCGGCACGGCGTGCTGGTCAGGTCGGCCGTCGTCATGGAGCAACTGGCCGGCACGACGGTGGTGGCCTTCGACAAGACCGGAACCCTGACCGAGGGCACACCCCGCCTCGCCGGCATCCACGCCGCGCCGGCGGCGGGCCTTGCCGACGACGACCTGCTACGGCTGGCCGCCGGCGCCGAACGTCACAGCGAACACCCCGTCGCCGCGGCGGTGCTGGGCGCCGCCCGCGGACGCGGACTGACGATTCCCGCCGCCGAGGATTTCGCGTCCGTGCCCGGACGCGGCGTCAGCGCCACCGTCGACGGGCACCGGGTCCACGTGGGTAGCCCTGGCTTGCTGGACGGCGCGCCGTTACCGCCATCCGGTGCTGTCGCCGCCCGCGCGCAGGTGCGCGCCGCCGTCGAGGCCGCCCAGGCCGCCGGGCACACCACGGTGGTGCTCACCGTCGACGGCGTCCCCGCCGGGGTGCTCACCGTGGCCGACCGGGTGCGTCCACACGCCGCCGACACCGTGCGCGCCCTGGCCGCGCTCACCGGCAGCACACCGCTCCTGCTCACCGGCGACAACGCCGGCGCCGCCGGCCGCCTCGCCGCCGAGGTCGGCATCCGCGATCCGCATGCCGGGCTGCTGCCAACCGACAAGGTCGCCCTGGTCCGCGCGTTGCAGCGGGATGGTCGATGCGTCCTGCTGGTCGGCGACGGGGTCAACGACGCCCCCGCCCTGGCCGCCGCCGACGTCGGCGTGGCCATGGGCCGCCACGGCTCCGATCTGGCGTTGCAGGCGGCTGACATCGTCCTCGTCCACGACGACCTGACCGCCCTGACGAACATGATCGCTCTGGCCCGCAGGGCCCGCCGCCTCGTCAGCGTCAACCTGGCCATGGCGGCGGTGTTCATCGCCACGCTGGTCGCCTGGGACCTGTTCGGGCACCTGTCCCTGCCGCTGGGTGTGGCCGGCCACGAAGGCTCCACCATTCTGGTCGGCCTCAACGGCCTACGCCTGCTGCACCCCCGCGCCTGGCATCGTCGGAGGTAGCGAAACTCCCGGAGGGGAGCGAGCAAAACCAGCCCGCAATCCTGCGCGACCCTGATACGAACTGTGAATACGAACTCGGTTTTCTCTCAACGGCAGCATCGATGTCGTGCTTGCCGCGGGCGCAGGTGTCCGGGGCGCGATCGCATACGGACCCCCTCCGTACAGTGCGCAGAGGAGGGGCCGACACCCATCCGCCGAGCGCGGCCCGGTCGGCAGAACCGGCCCGCAGGGTGAGCCAGGCCGAAATGAGCCAGATCGTCGCGGTCAGTCCCGCGGGCATCCCGACCCAGAACAGGATGGCCCTCTTCGTGCGGTCGGGGAGGCGAGGAAGCACGGTCGTCACGGCCCCAACGAGCGCCGCCGTCAGAGACAGCGTGAACGTGAAGATGAGCACGCCGGTCGTCGGGAGGCTGTCATCGGCGGCGCCCAGGTCGGACCTAGTGCGAAGCGATCCGCTCGGGCAGCTGGCCGCGCCAGATCAGCCAGGACGCACCAATCGTGGCTGCCGGCAGGAACAGGCTCACCACGGCGATCGCCCACCGCGTCTGCCGCCGCGTGTCGCTCACGCCTGCTCCAGCAGACGGGAGATGTCCTGAAGGGAGAGGCCGAGCTTCCTCGCCTCGGCCGCGAGCTGTGCGGCAAGCTCGATCACCCTGACCATCGCCGCGTTCGCTTCCGGGCGCACCCACGCACCCCGTCCCTGGCGCATCTCGATCACGCCCTCATCCCGTAGCCGTGCGTAGGCGCGCAGGACGGTGTGCATATTGACCTTTAATGCCCGAGCGAGGTCTCGCGCGGCGGGGAGGCGCTCACCCGGCGCGAGGTCGCCAGAGACGACAGCCGCCCGCACCTGCACCGCGATCTGATCGGCCAGCGACACGGATGAGGCCGTGTCCACTCGAAACAACATGTTCGCAATGATAGTAGAACTACACCGCATGGCATGTGGTGCGCGGGTGTCTCGGTATCGTCTCAATAGCGCGCCCAGTGATGGGGATCGCAACCAGCTGGCCCTAGAAGATATCGCTACCTGACGTTCGGCTCCACGGACGAGCGACGGACAAATGATCAAAGGCTCTGACCAGAGCAATCTGATCAGAGCCTTGACCTGCCGATACAGGTAGAGCTGAGGGATGAAACCTGAACCCCGATCTAGCCCGCTACCTGCGAAAACGCGGCTAACCACCCGCAACGGCCACCCCACCCGGCCGGGCGAAGCCCGGCACCGGGGGTTCCAGGAGGTCGCCCCCCTGGACAGACATCGCGACCCCGGCGAAGCCGAACATAGCTCGGCGAGCACGAAGAGTTAGCCTGTGGAGGTGAGGGGACTCGAACCCCTGGCCTCCTCCGTGCGAGGGAGGCGCTCTACCAGGCTGAGCTACACCCCCTGGAGTTCTTGCAGCTTACAGCAGACCGGACGGATGTGGTGGACGGCCCCCGCTGAGCAGTTCCTGCCCCGCCGCGGCCGGTGTCGGGGATGCCTCAGCCTTCCGCGCCCTGGGTACCAGCGGGGCCAGGGTAGGGCCGGCGACCGGGTCGGCCTCGCACATCAGCCGGGCGAAGAACGTTGCCGCGGCGGCGGGCCGCAGGAGCCCTGCCTCGTGGCCGCGCCAGCCGTATTCTCGGCCGCCGTCGAGGATAACCCGAAAATCCGGTGCGTCCTCACGGTCGAACACCATGCGAACGCTGTCGGGAATATGGCCGTTGCCCGTCGGGCCACCGGTATGTGTACCATTATCCGTGTTCGGAAGGGGTGGAGCCGAATGTCCGAAAGGCCAGCGCCCGAATGAGGGGCCGTCCAGCGGGTAGTTTACCCAGAGCGACAAGCCTTCTTCTGGGACCCACCGTGGATCCCAGAACGGCAGTTGCCACATCGCACGGCCGGGGCAGAACAACAACAGCTCCACCCGCACTCCACGGCACCGTAGATGGAACCCGACCCCGTCCGGACGCAGTCCTCGTAGTTCCACCGGTACGGCGCAGCTGCGAGGGCACAGCCGGAACCCGGCAGCCCGCAGGCTCGAGGTCCACTCCTCGAACGTCGGCTCCCGGGGGCCAGGGTCGCCCGGCGTCGTCCTGTACCGCTGACCGCGGTGGCCGTTACTCACTGTGACGCCCCTTTGCGCTCACGTTGGTGATGACAGGCGGCGGAACAAGTAACGGAGGGACGTCCGTACTGCCGACAGGCCCGGCTTTCAGCAACCGCGTCGTATGCTGAAGCACATTGGGCGAGGACAGCCACAGCGATCGAATCGGGCAATTGCGACCGGCACGAACAGGTTTTCCCGAAACGAACTGGACTTCTCCGACTAATGGACCCTCGCGTGCATGACCGGTGACGCAAGGGCGGTCATGCACGTCAGGAGAAGAAAGCGGACGTCAGCGCACGCGAGGGCGCGGACAACAGCATCCCGCGTTCGTGCACGTGGCAGCCCCGGCAGGTAGCTCGGGAAACTGTGGCGCGCACATGGTCACGGAGCCATTATGCACAGCGCACCCCAACACGAGTCCATATGATCTAGGTCAGTTCGATCGCGGTTGACAACGCTCCATCGACCTACCGGGCCGCCGGCCGCGTGGCCACCGGGGCCCGTGGCCTGCGGGTACGAGCCCGGCCGCGTGCGGCCTTACCCCCGGACGCCGGCCGGCCCGCCGCACAGGCCGTGGCACAGACCCCAGTAGGGGGCCTTCAGCCAAGGGTCGGCACCGCTACGACCCGCAGACCCGCGTGCCTGGCCTTGTCGACGAGGTCGTCGGTCACCGACGCCCGATGTGAGACGACCGGGCGCAGCACCAGTGCGACGATCTCCTCGTCAGCGGTCTGCCGCAACCGCGCCGCGCGCTCAAACAGGCGCGTGTTCGTCCGGTGGTAGACGCCGGCGTCCCTGACCTCGTCGAGAATCTCCAGCTCGTCCGGTTTCAGCGAGCTGATCAGCTGGTCGTATCGGAGACACCACTGCGGTCCCCTGTCCTCGACCGACGTCTGCTTGAACGTGGGCACGTCGAAGGGCAGCACCACGCGTACGGGGAGCCCTTTCGAGCGCGCGGCCGCCAGCACCACCAGGTCGGCTCCGGACGCCGCCGCGCCGACCAGCAGCCGTGGACGCAGTGCGTCAAGCGCGTCAGCGGTCCGACGTTCGACGACGGGAACGTCACGCTCACGAAACCGCGGCGGGTTGGTGGCACGGCTGTCGATCTGCACACCGCCGAAGACAACGATCATCGACGACCTGCCACGGTCCCGATCGGTCATGACTCTTCCATCTGTTCACCGGCTGCCCACTGCTCACCGGATACCCGGCACGAGGGTGTCCGGTGCTTGAGGGTATCCGCCGATCGCGCAACCATCAGTGGCCGCGCCCTCACGGCCATCTCAACGGTTACCCGGACAGGATCAGCCGGTCAGCTCCCGACCGCATGCCTGCGCAACAGTTCGTCGGCCTCGCTCGGATCGTCGCTGCCCGACGCGGGCTGCTGCGAGCCGGGTACCGATGTCGCTGTCGGGCCAGCGGTCAGCCCGCCATGTGTCCCCGGTGGGTTGACCTGCACCCGGCCCGGCCTGGAGGTGTTCGGACGGCCGGCTGTCCGGGCAGCCGGCCGGGCAGCCGGCCGCCGACCCGGGCGTCTGCCCGGGGTCCTGGGCGCCATCCGCCTCAGCGGCATCCGCGGAGCCGTCGGCATCGGCGTTCCCGGCGGCCTCCACGGCGAACTCGACGTCGTCGGGGCCGGCGTGTGCGTACTCCGGATCGCTGGCGGCATCAGCCGCGGCGACTTGCGCGGTGGCCGTCCAGCGCCGGGCGGGATCGTCCGCAGCCTGGCCGTGGGCCGTGCCACCAGCGGCCGGACCGTCGACCACGGATCTGTCGACAGTGGACCTGTCGACAGCCGTGCCGTCGATGACGGTGCCCTCAAGGACCTGTCCTCGTGGGAAGCCACCGACCGCCGTGGTCCGGGCGGCGGCAGCGGCGACCCGCGAAAGATCCACCGTCTGCGCGTTCGCCACCGCAAGATCGTCTTCGGAGACGCCGCGGCCGGCGGGCGCGCCATGGGGACCCGCGGCCGGGTCGGACAGCCGGAACGGTTCGCTACCAGACGCCCAGGGCCCGGCCGCGCTGCCGCCCGCGTCACCACCAAGGCCGGTGCCAGCGGCACCCGGGCCGGGCAGCCGGTAGCCGTACCGGACGGCGCGCTCGGCGGCGATCCGCCGGTCCAGCGCGAAGCGGGAGGCGCGCAGCCGCCGCTCGGCCTGGGCCGTCCTGCGCAGGTGCGCGACATAGCCGACAACAGCCGCGTCCGCCAGGAGCTGGATGGCGATCCACACGCCGCCCAGCAGCCCGGCGAGCAACGCGGTCACCGGAATCACGGCCAGCAGGACGAACAGCCGCCGCCTGCGCAGCCGGATCAGAGCCCGCCGGTCGGTGTTCGTGCCAGCGGCGGCATGCGGACGGGTCGGGGAAGCGGGCGGACGTGCCACGGGAACACCACGCCACTGCCCGCCGGGACTCCCACCAGGCCCGTGCGTGACCCGCGCCGACATGGGGGGCCGAACCGACGTGGGGGGCCGAGCCTGCTCGGCCATCCGAATCGGCTCACCGTCGTCCGGATCATCGTCACCCGGACCAGAAGAAGCAGCCGGCCGCATCGCGAACTCCCTGTCCAGCCGCGACGCCCCTCGGCGTGACAGGACGCGCATCGCCGTAGTGAAACGTTCCGCCGATCGCTGTTCCAGCGTGCTGTCATGATGCCTCACCCACATCGGGATAAGCACGAAACCCCAGACCGCGACGATCGCGAGCCAGATCAGCGCGCTCATGACCGCGTGTCCGGAAGACGGCATCGGACCGCGAACCACGAAGCGTCCGTACGAGCCTCAGGCGGCGCGGACTGCCGTACAGGCGAGTTGACCATGGACGGTGGCCTTCCTGCCGACTCGGATATCGAAGATGACGTTGGCGGACCCGGACCCCGCATGTCGACCGCGCCGAAAACGAGGGGCTCCGACGGCCCGATCATGGGCGTTCGCGCCGGAGAGGACAGGGACGCCCGGCGGCGCGACGCCTCTATCCTCAGGCGCTTCGAGGAACGCTAGTGAGCGAATACCGTCCGGTCACCGACCCGAAGAGCGCGTGTCGCGACATCGCAGCCCACATCACGTTCACGCTTAGTAACTGAATTGAGGTCGAGAAAAGCCCACCGGGCCGACCAACATCACGAAACGGCGACTCGCACAGCACAAAAGGATCTTAACGGACAGACAAACCATGACAACCATCCCTACGTATGGCCGACGTCACATCTGAAAGTAGATGTTTGACTACTCTCAGTTAATGTCGGGTAGGCGCTGTTGATCTCAGCTATCTGGCGTGCGGACGCTGTGCCAGCGGTTCAGCAGTCCTTCCGGAGCGTCCTCCATGGTGATGGCGTAGCTGATGTGGTCCCGGTAAGCCCCGCCGATCGCCAGATAGCGCCGGTGGAACCCCTCCTCGCGGAACCCGAGCTTTTCCACCACCCGCCGGCTCGCGGTGTTCTCCGGCCGGACGTGCGCCTCCACCCGGTGCAGCGCCACCACCGTGAAAGAGTGATCCACCACCAGCGCCAATGCGGTCGGGGTTATCCCACGGCCGGCATACATACGGTCAACCCAGTAACCGACATGGCCGCTGTTCAACGCCCCACGAACGATCGTGGAAACGGTGATCTGCCCTACCAGCCGGCCCTCGAACGTCACGGCGAACGGCAGGGCCTGGCCAAGACGTGCCTGCTGCCGCAGCCGCCGCACCATCTGGAGGTAAACCCCGACGGTCTGGCGCCGCGCCCACGCGTCATCGGTGGCGGGCAGCGCCTTCGGTGTCGCCTCCCACGGCGCGAGCCAGTCGCCGTTGCGTAGCCGGATGTCGACCCAGGTCGCGGCCTCGCGCAGCCGCAGGGGACGCACACCCACCGGCCCGTCCGTGAGACTCACCGGCCACCCGGGCGCACTCATCCCGTCTTCTTCCGCGGGCTCCGGCCGGCGTCCGCCGCGTCATCGGCATGATCGCGACGGCCGTCACGGGAGTCCGCGTGATCGTGACGGCCGTCGCGGGAGCCGGCGTGATGATGCTCCCCGCCGCCCCTGATCTGCGCGACGGCATGCCCGACCACGCCGGCGAGCACGGCCATCCCGTCGGCGACGCCACCGGTGGAGCCCGGCAGGTTCACCACCAGCGTCCCGTCCCGCACACCGGCGATCCCGCGGGAGAGGACCGCCGTCGGGACCGTCTCCCGGCCGGCCGCGCGCAGCGCCTCGGCGAGCCCGGGAACCTCACGGTCGATCACCAGCCGGGTCGCCTCCGGTGTGACGTCCCTGGGTGCGAGCCCGGTGCCGCCGGTGGTGACGACCAGATGGGCCCCGGCGCGCACCGCCGCCGTCAGCGCGGCCACGATCGCGTCGGACTCGTCCGGGACGACAACCACGTCGTCGACGGCGAACCCGATCCGGCCGAGCGCCCCGGCCGCCAGCGGCCCAGAGCGGTCGGCGTACCCGCCGGTGTGCGCGCGGTCCGAAACGGTGATCACCCGGGCGCGGGCCCCGGCCGGCACCCCGGACGACCCGGCCGGCGTTCCCGGGGCTGTCGGCTCTCCGGGCGGCTTGGCCGGCGTCCCCGCCTGGCTCACCGTGGCGCTCCCGCGTCCGGCGCGGCGGTGGCCGGGTGGCGCCGCCAGTCATCCGACCGCCCACCGGTCTTCACCAGCAGTTGGACGTCGGTGAGCGTCGCGGCCGGATCGACCGCCTTGACCATGTCGTGCAGCGTGAGCCCGGCCACCGCGACCGCGGTCAACGCCTCCATCTCCACACCGGTGCGGTCCGTCGTCCGGACGGTCGCGGTGATCTCAACACCATGGTCGTGGACGTCGACGTCGACCCGGACCCCCGACAGCGCGATCGGATGGCACAGCGGGATGAGCTCGGACGTGCGCTTGGCGCCCATGATGCCCGCCACCCTGGCCACCCCGAGCGCGTCCCCCTTGGGCACGCCGGCCCCGCGGAGCAGGTCGACGACGGCGGGGGTCACCCGCAGGCAGCCGCGGGCCGTCGCCGTCCGCGCGGTCACCTCCTTGGCGGAGACGTCGACCATCCGGGCGGCACCGGTGGCGTCCACGTGGGTCAGCTTCGGCCCGTCCGGCTCGGTCACCCGCCCACCTCCACGCGCCGCCGGTCGGCCGGCAGCGCCCCGCCGAGGCGGCCGGCAGCCGTCACCTCGTCGTCGAGCAGCAGCGCGGTCAGCTCCCGCCCGGCCGGCACCTCACCGCCGTCCGCCGGAACGATCAACAGCGCGTCCGCGGCCGCCAGCGCCGACAGCTGGTGGGCGCCCTGGCCACCGGTGAGATGCGCCACGGGCGGCCGGCCCTCGCCGCCATCGGCCAGCCGGACCCGCAGGTACGAACGGCGGCCCGCGGCGGCCCGCACCGGCTGGGCCGTCGTGACCACCAGCGTCGGACGGTGCACGGACGCGAGCCCGCGCATCCGCCGCAACGCGGGCCTGACGAACAGCTCGAACGACACCAGCGCGCTGACCGGATTACCGGGCAGGGTGAACACGGGCACACCGTCGAGCACCCCGAATCCCTGCGGCATCCCGGGCCGCATGGCGAGCCGCTCGAAACGGACCGTCCCCGCGGCGGCGAGGACCTGTTTGACCACGTCAAAGGCGCCCACACTCACCCCGCCGGTAGTGATCACAGCGTCGGTGTCGGTGCGGACGTCGCCGAGCAGCGCGGCGAACGCGTCCGGGGAGTCGGGCACGCCGGCAAGCCGCCGGACCCGCGCGCCCGCCTCCCGCGCCGCCGCCGCCACCGCGTGGCTGTTGGAGTCGACGATCTGCCCGGGCCCGAGCGTCCCACCGACCTCGACCAGCTCGCTGCCGGTCGACAGGACCGCCACCCGGGGACGCGGGTGGACGGTGGGCGCCGCCACGTTCAGGGCCGCGAGCAGGCCGATCTGGGCCGCGCCGAGCAGCCGCCCGGCGGGCAGGACCAGGTCGCCGACGGCCACGTCCTCCCCGGCGCGCCGGATGTTCTGCCCGGGCACGGGCGCGCGCGCCACGGTGACCTGGTCCATCCGGCCGTCGGTCCACTCGATCTGGACGACGGTGTCGGCGCCGGGCGGCAACGGCGCCCCCGTCATGATCCGGACGGCGGTGCCGGGCGCCACCGGCGCCGGGGTGCCCGGCGCGGCCGGGATGTCCCCGGTGACCGGCAGGGTCACCGGGTGGTCGGGGCCGGCGCCGGCGACGTCCGCGGCGTGCAGGGCATAGCCGTCCATGGCCGAGTTGTCGAACCCGGGCAGGGCGGTGGTCGCGTGCAGGTCGGCGGCGAGCACGCAGCCGTGGGCGGAGCCCAGCGGCAACGGCCGTGGGGGTAACGGGCCGACCGCGGCGAGGATGTCGGCGAGGTGCGCGTCCACCGACTTCACGTCGATCGCCTCACACCCATCGCCTCCACGCCGCCAGGCCCGCCGGCCACCACACCTGTCACCGGCCGGGCTCTCACGGACCGGGGTCCGCCTTGGGGCCGCCGGCGGAGACGTACTCCTCCAGCCACGGGTAGAGCTCCCCGCCGATGTCCGGCCGCTCGCAGGCGAGCCGGATCACGGCCTTGAGATAGTCCACCCGGTCACCGGTGTCGTACCGGCGTCCGGTGAAGACCACTCCGTGGACGGGCTCGCCCGCATCGTCGCCGAGGTGGGCCAGCGTCCGCAAGGCGTCGGTGAGCTGGATCTCGTTCCCGCGGCCGGGCGGCGTCTGCCGCAACACGTCGAAGACCGCTGGTGACAGGACGTACCGGCCAATGATCGCGAGGTTGCTGGGCGCCTCGTCGACCGGGGGCTTCTCCACCAGGTCCCGGATGCGGACGGTCTGGTAGCGCTCCCCCGCCGGCCCGACGGCCGTCGGGTCGACCGTCGCCACCCCGTACAACGAGACAAGATCTTCTGGAACCTCCATGAGACCGACGACGCTGCCGCCGAAACGCTCCCGCACCGCGAGCATCTCCACCAGCAGCGGATCACGCTCGTCGATCAGGTCGTCGCCGAGCAGGACCGCGAAGGGCTCGTCGCCGACGTGCCCGGCCGCGCACAGCACGGCATGGCCGAGCCCCCGCGGGGCCTGCTGGCGGACCGAGTGCACCTCGGCGAGCTCGGCCGACGCGCGGATGCGCCCCAGCCGGGTCGTGTCACCCTTGCGTTCCAGGGCCGCCTCGAGTTCGGCCTCCCGGTCGAAATGGTCCTCCACCGCCTTCTTGGTGCGGCTCGTGACAAGAAGCACATCCCGCAGACCGGCGCGGGAAGCCTCCTCCACCACATACTCGATGGCTGGCCGGTCGACGACCGGGAGCATCTCCTTGGGTAGGGACTTGGTCGCCGGCAGGAACCTGGTGCCGAGGCCCGCGGCCGGAATCACCGCCTTCTTCACTGACATGGGCGAAACCCTAGCCGCTCGACGGAGGGGTCGGTGGTTTCCATCGCGGCCGCAGCGGTTTCCACCTGCAGCTTCCCTACAGCTTCCGTAGCCGTAGGTGGAAACGGTCGCTGTCGTGACGGTTTCCGCCTACAGGACCGCTGTCACCGCTGTCACCGCTGTCGTGCGTGTTCAGGGCAGGCTGGCCAGCTCGCGGCGCAGGCTGGCGAGTTCCCGGCGCAGGTTGGCCCGGGCCATCGGTTCCCAGTGCCGGGACGCCCAGGGCGTGGCGTAGACGCGCTGATCGAGCAGCGTGCGCAGCACGGTGGCCCGGCCGGAGACCCAGCGCTCCTGCGAGACCCAGGCATACTCCCGCCGCACCCTGCGGGCGTAGACGTCGTACGCGGGCGCCGGCCGGGCCAGCACCCGCAGATCCGCGTCGTTGACCACGGCTTCGTCCGGACCCGTGGACAGGTGGGTCGCGGTCGCCCGCACCAGCCGGTCGACGCCGGCGGCCACCGACCGCGGACAGCCCAGAGCGGTCAATGTGGCGGCCGCGAGTTCGCCCGATCGGGCCTCGTTGTCACTCGTCCGCGTGTCGTAGACCGCGTCGTGGAAGAAGACCGCGAGTCTGCAGGCGGGCAGCGCGGACGTCGGGTTGTCCGCTCCGCCCGGCCGAGCCCACCCGCCGTCCCGTTCCCGGCCGCCTGCCCAGTCCCGGTCCTGCTCCCGGCCGCGGTCCCGATCGGCCGTGACGAGCAGCCGCAGCGCGGCCAACGTCTCACTCACGTGACGCAGCGTGTGGTAAAAGCGGCCGGGCTCGCAGTAGCGGAGAGCGAGATTCTCGAATGCGGACGCCCGTTCGGCGGCATCCGCCCGCGCACCCGCCGACAGCAGGGCGGCGTCGAACGACCGCGCCAGCGACGACAGCACCACCGTGTCCACCGGACCTCCCCCATGGCCACGGGGCGCAACCCCGTGGCCTCACAACCGTGACCAACCAACCGTGACTCACCGTGCCCATGAACGGACTTCGGTTCGACCATGAGTACGTTCCGTGCAGCTGCACCCCAGAAATAACCAAGTCAACCAACAAAAGATTATAAAAATAACATTGGAACAACATCATAACAGCATCGAACAAAAAATGGATCATAACGATGCCGCATACGCGACATCGCCCCGACCAAAGATCGATATCGATCTGACCGGATATGCGGCCCAGCTCCGTACATCGATCCGTACGTCCCCGGCAGCCGCCGTGGCCCTGGCGGGAGCCCTCAGCCCTCAGCCGTCGGACTGGCCCCAGCCGCCGCCGCCGGGAGTACGGATCGTGACGACCGACCCGGCCGCCAGTTCCAGACCTGCCTTGGGAGGCAGCCGCACACCGTCCACCTCGTTGCGCCCCACCGCGCCCGGCCCGCCGCCGGCAGCGCCCCGCGGGGCGCTGCCGGCGGCGGTCGGTGAGCAACGACAGGGTGGCCTCCTGAAGCACCCGGATCGAGCGCACCAGCCCCGCGCCACCGGGATGCCGACCAGCCCCGGAGGTGGCCACGTCGAGCTCGTAGCGTTCGACCCGCATCGGGTACTCCAGCTCCAGGGCTTCGATCGGGGTGTTCAGGGTGTTGGTCATGCCCACGTGCACACCGGACGGCCCCGGCCCGCGCGCGGACGCGCCCTGGCCACCGGCGAGCGTCTCGTAGTACGTCCACCCCCGCCCGCCGATGATCAGATTGTTCATCGTGCCCTGTCCCTGCGCGGGCAGGACCGGGCCGTCGCCGGGCCCGCGCTGCCCGGCCCCGTCGCCCGCCGCGGGCCCACCAGTCCCACCAGCCCCGCGGGCTGTGTGGGCTGTGCGGGCCGCGACGGCCTGGGACAGGGCCGCCAGCACCGTGTCGGCGATCCGCTGGGACGTCTCGACGTTGCCGGCGACCACGGCGGACGGCCGGCGCGCGTCCACCAGGGATCCGGGCTGCGTCAGTACCTCCAGCGGGGCGTAGGTGCCGTCGTTCGCCGGAACGTCCTCGGGCAGCAGCACCCGCAGCGCGAAACAGCAGGCCGACCGGGTGACCGCCCGCGGGCAGTTCACGTTGCCGGGCACCGCCGGTGAGGTGCCCGCGAAGTCGACCGTCAGCGCGTCGCCGTCGATCGTCACCGCCACCCGGATCGGGATGTCGTCGTCGGTCATGCCGTCGCCCTCGACCTCGCCGGCGGCGATGTACCGGCCGTCCGGCAGCCCCGCGATCATCGCCCGGGACCGTCGCTCGCCGTAGGCCAGCACCTCGGTGAACGCCGTCAGCACGACGTCCAGGCCACGGCGTTCGATCAGTTCGGCCAGCCTGGTGCCGGCCAGCTGGTTCGCCGCGGCCTGGGCCCGCAGGTCGCCGCGGCGCAGCTGCGGGGTGCGCGAGTTCGCGCAGATCAGCTCGAGGATGTCGGTGCGCCACTCACCGTCCGCGATCAGCCGCACCGGCGGGATGATGAGCCCCTCCGCGTAGATCTCCCGCGAGTCGGCCGGCATCGACCCGGGGCGCATGCCACCCATGTCCGAGTGGTGCGCCCGGGTCGCGGCAAAAGCGATGATCTCGCCGTCCGCCGCCAACGGTGACACGAGCGTGACGTCGGGCAGGTGGTTCCCGCCGGCGAACGGGTCGTTGAGCACCCACACCTCGCCGGGCAGGGCGCCGCGCGCGGCCACCGCCTGCACCGACTCGTACATGGCGCCGAGGTGCACGGGGACGTGCGCGGCCTGGGCGATCATCCGGCCGGCCCGGTCGAAGAGAGCGGCCGAGCAGTCGCGGCGTTCCTTGATGTTGGACGAGTAGGCGCTGCGGACCAGCAGCGTCCCCATCTCCTCGGCGATCCCGGCGAGCCCGCTCGCCAGTACCGACAGCGTCACCGGGTCCACCCGGCCATCTTCGCCCGCTATCGGACGCCTGTCACGAATCGGCCGGCCATGCCGGCGGCCCGCCTGGCGCCAGCCCACGCGACCGGACGCACGGCCACGGCCACGGCCACGGCCACCAGCATGGCCCGCCCACTGGTACTGCCGATACCAGTAATATTCGTCAAATATCTGCCAAAACGCCGTTTTTCGCCCGTTCCCGCAGCACCGGGAACATCGAAAAGGTCATTTTGCGCCGTTTCACCGGCGAGTACGAAGATTTCCCGGGTGCGTACCTCCCGGCCCGGACGGGCACTGGTACGGTCGGGCCTCGTTCCGGTCGGCGCGGGGCCGGCGGGCGGCGGCTGGGAACAAAGCGGCCAGAAACAAACGGCAGGGAACAGGAACGGCGCTTTGTCGAGCGAACCAGGACTGCGGGCGGCACGGCTCCCGGCGCGGCTGGAACGCTCCCGCGCGCGTCCGCCGGTCGGCGTCCGAACCGGCCGCCTCATCACCGCGCCGCAGCCTGCCACCGGGCGGGCCGAGCAGCGCCAGGGCGGGACGGACCGCACCGACGACACGGCGCCGACCCGCGGACCAACGGGACGGCACCGCGCCGGCCCGCGGCCGGGCCGTGGGGAGAACATCGCACGTAACGGGGAATCCTTGGGGACCGGAGATTTCTGGTAGTCGGAGGTGGGTATGCGCAAGTTCGTCGTCATGGGCGTGCAGGGCAGCGGCAAGGGCACGCAGGCGAAAATGCTCGCCGACGACCTTGATCTCGTCCATATCAGCGTGGGTGACATTTTTCGCTGGAACGTGCAGAGCCATACCAAACTGGGCGCCCAGGTCAAACGCATCGTCGCCAGCGGCCATCTGGTCGGTGACGACCTGGTCGAGTCGGTGGTCCGGGACAGGCTCGCCAGTCACGACTGGAACTACGGTTTCGTCATCGACGGTTTCCCCCGTAACGCCCGGCAGGCCGAATTCTTCCTGGAAAGCTACGACATCGACGGAGTGATCTACCTGGACCTGCCGGACGAGGAGGTCTACCGACGGGTGCTGGCCAGACGCCTGTGCTCCCGATGCGGGCTGGACTACAACCTCATCGCCAGCCGCCCCCGGGTGGCGGACACCTGCGACGTCTGCGGCGGCCAACTGCTGACCCGCTCGGACGACAACCCCGAGGCGCTCGAGGTCCGCCTGCGTGAATACCACGCCAGGACCAGGCCGGTGATGGAGATCTTCCAGCGCAAGGAGTACGTGGCGGTCATCGACGCCCGGCGTCCGGCCGTCGACGTCCAGAGCGAGATCCGCGAGCACTTCGGCCTGCCCAAGCTGCCGTAGCCCGGCGGCCACCGGCACAGCGCCAGAGCGGAACCGACACCGTGCCGACGCGGAACCGGCATCGGGCCAGCGCGCAGCCGGCGCCGCGTGGTGCGCCACGACGTCCGTCCCTACGTCGTGGCGCAAGGGATACGGTACGGCCGGCGGGTCATGCTGGATTCAGACGCATCCCGACCAGCCGGCCGGGACGTACATGCGGTGCCCCACCGTATCCGGTGCACGACGTCAGGTAGTCCTCGAGAGGAGAACGTTTCCGCTATGAGCAACGAGCAGCTCGTCCGGCCCGCGCCGGTCAGCGGATTCCCCGAGTGGCTGCCCGAGGTGCGACTGGTCGAGCTGCGCTGGCTCGACGAGATCCGCCGGGCCTTCGAGCGCTACGGTTTCTGTTCGGTCGAAACCCCGTCCGTCGAAGCCCTCGACGTGCTGCTCGCTAAGGGGGAGACCTCACAGGAGGTCTACACCCTGCGCCGGTTGCAGGCCGATGACGGTGACGACGGCGACGCCCGGCTCGGCCTGCACTTCGACCTCACCGTGCCGTTCGCCCGGTACGTCGCGCAGCACTTCAACGACCTAGTCTTCCCGTTCAAGCGCTACCAGGTGCAGCGGGTCTGGCGCGGCGAGCGCCCGCAGGAAGGCCGCTACCGCGAATTTACCCAGTGTGACATCGACGTCATCAACGTCGACCGCGTCCCGCTGTACTTCGACGCCGAACTCCCCCGGATCGTCCACGAGATCCTCACCGGGCTCGGCGTCCCCGCCTGGTCGATCAACATCAACAACCGGAAGGTGCTGCAGGGCTTCTACGCCGGGCTCGGCATCGACGACCCGCTCGGCGTCACCCGGGTCGCGGACAAGCTGGACAAGATAGGCACCGCCGGCGTCGAGAAACTGCTCGCCAGCACGCTCGGGCTCACCCCCGAGCAGATCACGGCCTGTCTGGACCTCGCCCACATCCGCGGCGGCGACGCCGGGGTGGCCGACGACATCCGCCGGCTCGGCGTCACCTCCGACCTGCTGGACGAGGGCCTGGACGAACTGTCGTTCGTCCTCGACGAGCTCTCCGACCTGCCCGCCGGCAGCATCGTGGCGGACCTGTCCATCGCCCGCGGCCTGGACTACTACACCGGCACCGTCTACGAGGGAAAGTTCGTCGACTGGCCGGACTACGGCAGCATCTGCTCGGGCGGCCGCTACGCCGACCTCGCCGGGTCGTTCATCCGCCGTCACCTGCCCGGCGTCGGGATATCCATCGGGCTCACCCGGATCTTCGCCAAGCTCCTGGCGGAGGGACGCCTGGAAACCGCCGCCAGCTGCCCCAGCGACATCCTGGTGGTGCTCCCCAGCGACGCCCGCCGGGCCGAGGCGAGGGCCGCGGCCGCACACCTGCGCGCCCGCGGCTACAACGTCGAGACCTACCACGAGGCCGACAAACTGGGGAAACAGATCCGCTACGCGTCGCGCAAGGGCATCCCGTTCGTCTGGTTCCCGCCGTTCGAGGACGGCAAGCCGCACGAGGTCAAGAACATGGCCAGCGGCGAACAGCTCACCGCCGACCCCCAGACCTGGCACCGCCCCTGACCCAGCGCTGTCCCGCGGTCAGGCGCCGCCCACGGTCAGGCGGGCACGGTGAACGCCCGAAGCTCGCCGCGCAGCCGGCTGAGCTCGTCTACGAGCGCGTCGTCCCAGGTATCCGGCAGCCCCGCGCCGTCGACTGTCACCTGCCTGCCAAGCCCCCTGCGCAGGCCGCGCAGGCACTCCCGTAACTCCTTCGCGGACGGGGGAACGACAGCCCGGCCCGTTCGCGCGGCCTTTTCCTTCCCATGCGAGGCCGGGCTAGCGTTACGGTAGCCAGCGAGCCTGGTAGCTGCAGGGATATGCTGCGGTTTTTTCGGATCGCACAAGGTGTACCACCCGTACTCACCGCGCCTGTCCAATCTCCCGTCACGCAGCGTTCCTTCACATAGAGCGGCTGCCCGCATGGCGCACCCCCAGGCATCGCTGTCCGCCAGTGTTTCCACCAGCCGGAGCCGATCTCGCAGGAGAAGCAACGGCGCGTGATCGTGATTAGTAATTCCGATGGAATCCAGCCATGCCTGATACGTTCCACTTCCCGTGTCGGCACGAGCCGATTGCACCCAATACACCGGAACAAGTGAAAGCCTTCGCACCTGGTCCGCGAGCGGACGCAGCCGGCGCGATCCCCGCTCGAGGAGTGCCGCCGCTGCACTGATGTCCAGATTCTCAAGCGCGGAAGCAGCGACCTCGGCGAGCTCGGCGTCACCAGCGACATGGTTGAGAATCGCGTCCTGGTCGACATCCACAATCGTGCTGTCCAAGGCCGCCACGGGATTCTGCATCTTCTGCCGCAGCTCAACCAGACGGACCGGGCAAGCAGCCCACAGCGCCCATTCCATGCCAGCCAGCAGGAGCGCAAGAGCCTGCGGCTTCGGCCCTGGCCCCACAGCGATGCGGACTTCATCGTAACTAGTCAGGTAGTTTTTGACCTTGAGTTAGCTGATCGCGGGCATCCAGGGACGGCCCTCGGCAAGTTGGACGAGTGGAGGGTTCCCACTTTCGTG
>NZ_CAAAFS010000328.1:5312-9615 GCF_900634755.1 Protofrankia symbiont of Coriaria myrtifolia | reverse complement strand
CCTTCAGGCCATCGAGGAGTCCCAGCCAGCCGGGAAACCAAAAACAAACGATCTACCAGACCTGACCAGTTACACTTCATCAACCGTGTCAAGGCCGCCTTCGGTATCGAGTTCGTCCCAGACGTCCAGGCGAATGACAGCGAGATCGTCGAAATCGATACCACATTTCAGCAGGACTCGGCAGTCGACGTCCTGCACCGGGGCCTTGACCTCCCACAGCCGGTCAACAGGTTCGGTATCATCGGAAACGATGATCCGAATTATCGGTTTGACACCCTCTTTCCGTGCCTGAGCGATGAGCTCATCCAGACGCGGCGTCGGTGGCTCGTCACCGTGCACCGGATCCCTACCCATGGCGACAAGAATTAACACCCGCCTACCATCCAGATAGGGCCACCGCGCATAGCCGAACTCCTCGATCCCCTCATCAACAAGAGGAAGATCATATCGACGCCGCAGGAACTGGCAGATGGCCTGGGTGCCCGCACTGTCAGGTGCCTTGCCATGCGCCATCCGACACGGAAGGCTGGGGCGCTGCAACCTACTCCTCGACAAGAGAGAGGTACCCGCGTGAAGTTGCAATCCGACATGGAAAGTTGAAGCACTGCGACCACCCACTACGACGTGGGCAACGACTACTACGAGTTTCAATCCGACACGAAAAATTGGGGCGGTGCGACGTCGAGTAATTGCTGGCAGTCCTGCTCGCGGCGGGTTTCAATCCGGTGCGGAAAGTTGGGGCGGTGCGCCCGTACCACGGATCCTGGGGGGTCTGAGCCGGGGGTTTGCAAGATCGTTCCAGAACCTCCCGAGAGAGGCTGTGGATAACTGGGTGAAAATTCTTAATCGTTTACGTTTTCGCAGGTCACGGAGTTTTAGATCTTTGCCAGAACCCCCCCGTTTTTTCGGTGTGTCGGAGGTTTCAGACAACGATCATGATTTGATCGTTTGACAGCGAGGGTGGTTTGTGCCGCGGCCTGCGGGTGCGTGTGCCTCACCTCTCCATCGTCCGTCAGGGATGAGTGAGTCGCCTTGTCGGGGTGGGATGGAGGTGGACCGCGCCGGGCGCCCTGCCAGGTGGGCGGGCCCGGAGGGTGGCGCGCCTGCCCAGGCGGCCTACCGTGGAGATCCGGATCGAGCCTCGGGGCTGTGCCACGCGAAGAACCCCTGGCACGGGAGTATCACACGAAAGACGTGGAAGAGTAGATAAAGGGATAAAAACGGATAAAGCTGTAAGATCAGCAGGTGGACGGCGGAGGATGTGGAGGGTGAGCTGTGCCCGCTCGTGTTGTCGTGGCTGTCAGGCCGGTGTCGCCGGGGGCGCTGCCGCCGCCGGACACGGGGCCGGCGGTCAATGCCGCCATGCTCGCGGCCGTCCGTGAGGAGCTCTCGCCCGAGGCCAGCGCCTGGCTGCACGACGGCTCCCCAGGCGGCCCACCGGCGCGGCCGTTCGCCGTCACCCCGCTTCTCGACGAACACCAGCGTGCTCCCAACCGGTCGTCGGTGACCGTCCGTTTCGAGGTCGGGATTCTGTTCGACGACATCATCGGCTCGATGTTCGGCGCTCTGCGCAACCGTGACCGGTGGCGTTTCGGCTCCACCGACTACAGGACCGAAGCGGTCGAGTTCGTCCAAGCCGAGCCCTACCCGGACCTGCTCGCCGCCGCCACCGCCTCCCCGGCGACGTCGTGGGCGTTCGGACTGGTCACACCGGTCAGTTTCGCCACTGGACGCGGTGACGGCGCGCGCCGCCAGCGCATCCTGCCCGAGCCCGAACGGGTGTTCGGCACGCTGGCCGCCCGGTGGCTGCGCTGGGCGCCGTCCGTCGCGCCGTTACCCGCCGACGTCGAGGCCGCGATCGGCGATCACCTGGAGCTCGTCGACACGCGCCTTTTCACCACCGAGTACGTCATCAAGATCGGGGCGCCGAAACGCCGTGGCTGCGTCGGGTTCGTCCGCTACCAGCTCGCCGCGCCGGCGGACGTTCCGCCGCGGACGCGCGGCGCCATCGACGCCCTTGCCCGTTTCGCCTGCTACGCGGGCGTCGGCGACCGCACCCCCAGCGGCATGGGCTACGTCATCGCCGATCCGGACGGGGACGGCAGCGCATCGAGTGCCCGGCCGGCGCGTCGTCCCGCCCGCCCCGCGTGACACACCGGCCCGGGTAGGCAGACGGAGCCGCGCAGCCACGCCGGAGGCCGCCCGTTCCGGAGGCCGCCCGCATCCTTCGTGGTTTTCCGACCGGTATCCGGCTGTGTCCGACCAGCGCCCAGCTACGCGGTTTCGCTGACGCTCCGCTACGTCTGACCGCTGCCCGGCTGTCTGATCGGCGCCGGTGTTGTCCGGCGTGTTGTCCGGTTGAGGTCCGATCGGGGTCTGGTTGCCCGGTCGGGGTCCCGTCCCAGGTGGTTGCGGGGAGCGGGCTGGGAAATGCTGCAAGATACAGGTGAGAAGGGAGCGACCGCATGACCGACACGAAGACAGCCTGGGATGACGTGGCAAACAGTCTCACCACGCTGGGGCAACAGGTGAAGGCGCACTTCGACGACGTCGTCGGCGAGCGTCCGTTCGACCGCAGGGGGGTCGACGAGGCACTCGCCGAGCTCCGCGCGACCCTGGACCGGGCCTATTCCGCGGCTGGCCAGGCGGCGAAGGACCCGACGGTCCGCGAAAGCGCCTCAAAGATCGGCTCATCGTTCGTGGAGGCGCTGTCCAGCACCTTGATCGACCTGGGCCAGCGCCTGAAGAAACTCCGCCAGTAACGAGAAGCCCCGGGCTGGCGGAGTCCGTGAGCGGGCGAGCGCCGAGCCGGCCATCCGAGGCATGATCCAGGCGAGTTTGTCGTTGTGTACGCCTTTTGGCGCCGTAGGCGTACACAACGACAAACTCGCGGCGATCTTCCGTGATGGCTGGCGGCCGGCCCGGTGCCGGCTGGCGGCCGGCCTGGCTGTCAACGGCTGTCACGGCGGACGGTTCGCTCAGGGCCGACGGTCCGTCCGGGGGCCGTTGGAGACCTGTCGGCAAGAATCCGTGAATGCCGGGACATGTCCGGCCTGACAACGGGCGAATGCCGCCCGTTGGAAACCGGAAAAACCGTGGGATCCGAGACCGCGGGGATCCTGGCAGCGCCAGGGCAGTCCGAATGGTAAACGGTGGCACCTGCAGGTAGTGTGCTCCGCCATGGATCCGGTACGGGTATTTCTTCTGGATGATCACGAGATCGTCCGGCGTGGCATCCGGGAGGTACTGGAGGACACCGGGGAAATCCGGGTCGTCGGCGAGGCGTCGAGCGTGAGCGAGGCGTTGCGCCGCATACCCGCGTCCAACCCGCAGGTCGCGCTGCTGGACGCGCGGTTGGAGGACGGCAGCGGTATCGACGTGTGCCGGGACATCCGCTCCGCGCATCCGCAGGTCGGCTGTCTGATCCTGACGTCGTACGACGACGACGACGCCCTGTTCGCCTCGATCATGGCGGGCGCGGCCGGCTACCTGCTCAAGCAGATCAAAGGTACGGATCTCGTCGGCGCGATCCACACCATCGCCTCGGGGCGCTCCCTGCTGGACCCGGCCGTCACGCAGAAGGTGCTGGCCCGGCTGCGGGAGGGCCCCGCCGAGGACAGCAGGTTGGCGACGCTCAGCGAGCGGGAACGGGAGATTCTGCTACTGATCGCCGAAGGGCTGACCAACCGGCAGATCGCGTCCAGGATCCACCTGTCCGACAAGACGGTGAAGAACTACGTGTCGGCGATCCTCGACAAGCTCGAGCTGACCAGCCGTACCCAGGCGGCGGTTTACGCCACGAAACTCCAGGGGCAGCAGAACGGGCAACAACAGGCCGCCCAGAAATAGGCCCACCGCCGCCTCGTCGACGCGGACGAACCGCGTACGCGGGGGCGCTACGCGCAGCGCGCTCTCATGGCGCGTTCACGCGGCGTTGGACAGCCAGGACTGCCTCGCTGATCGGCACCGCCGTCTGGATGACGCTGGCGGTCGGCCACGGCTGGGCGCGGGCCGCCATCGCCTGGTGGACGGCGAGGGTGGCGTCGGAAGGGTCCTCCCCGGCGGCGGCACGGCGGGCGATCCGGGCGGCGGCCACCTCCGGCGAGGTGACGCAGCGCAGTTCGACGAGGTCACTGCTGGTCTGCTCGGCGAGGGCGGCGGCCGCGGCGCGGTGCGCAGCCGTGGACCACGACGCGTCAAGCACGACGCTCTCACCTCGTTCCAGAGCGTGGCGGGCCCGGCGCAGCAGTTCGGTGTAGGTGGCGTCGGTCGTCTGGGCGTCGTAGTGCCCCTCGAACAGGCC
>NZ_CAAAFS010000328.1:0-5287 GCF_900634755.1 Protofrankia symbiont of Coriaria myrtifolia | reverse complement strand
GGCGGGGATCTGCGTGTCGGCGGGCAGGCCGGCCAGTTCCTTGCGGACGACGTCGGAGCGCAGCAGCACCCAGCCGTCCTCGGTGTCGACGAGCCTGCCGGCCAGGGTGGACTTGCCGGTGCCGGGCAGGCCGCCGATGAGGACGAGTCGGACCCGGCCGCGACGCAGGTGCAACAGCGCGATCCTGGCGAGCCGGCGCGCCTGCCGGGCGGCCTCCGGCGCGCCCTGACGGGCCCGGATGCAGGAGACCTTGGCCCGCACCAGCGCCCGGTAAGCGATGTAGAGATGCCGCAGCGACGGCGGATGCTTCTCCCCCGCGAACTCCCCGTACCAGGTCAGGAACCTCTCGGCGGCGTCGGCGGCGCCAAGGCGCTCCAGGTCCATAGCGAGGAAGGCGATGTCGCCGAGCACGTCCCCGACCCGCAGCCGGCGGTCGAACTCGATGCAGTCGAGTACCCGTGGGCCGTCGTCGAGGCAGTAGATGTCGTCCGCGAGCAGGTCGCCGTGCCCGTCCCGGATCCAGCCGGCGCGCTGGCGCTCGGCCAGCAGCGCCGCCCGGCCGGCGAGGTAGCGGGGGGCGAGCCGGCCGAGTTCGTCGATGACACTCGAATCGATCAACATCCCGCTGAACGGCGCGATCCCGGTCAGGCTCTCCTGCCACAGTCCATCGAGGGTGGCCGGGCTGCCCGCCTCGGCGATCTCGGGGGAGGTCGGGCAGCGCTGGTGGAAGGCGGCGAGCAGCCGGGCGAGCGCGCGCAGCTGCCCGTCCACCCGCCGACCCATGGAGATCATGCTGGACAGGCGCCGGTTCGCGGGCATCCGCCGCATCACGACCATGTGGTCCACCAGCGTGCCGGCGTTGTCGTGGATGTCCGCCATGCCGAGATAGACGTCGGGGGCGAGGCGGCGGTTGAGTTCGACCTCGGCCCGGCAGGCCGCCTCCCTCGCCTGTCGGGTGCGGAAGTCGAGGAAACCCAGATCCAGCGGCTTCTTCACCTTGAAGACGCGGTCGCCGGAGAAGTACAGCGTCGCGCTGTGCGTCTCGACCGTCTCCAGGCCGGAGAGCACCGCCCTGGTGAACTGCCTGTTGGTGAGCTGCTCATCGGTGAACCGCGAGCCGTCGAGCTCCCGCGAGCCGTCGAGCTCAGGGCGTCCGACCTCGAGGTATATGTACGGACGTGCGTGCGGACCCGTACGCCCCGACACTGTCGTCCGGTCATCGACGGTCATGACACCTCCAACATCAGAACATGTCGCGACGGCAGGTGTGACAGCGCTCATCCGGACCAGTCGGACCAGCCGACCGGTACAGGACCGGGCGCAGGCACGGCGCCGCCGCCCGATGTCCATCCTGGGCCGGGAGGGAAGTAGAAACGACCGTCGGAGGTTTCCTCGGGGACGGGCCGTTCGGACCCCGCCATACGGACCTCCGGCCCACGACCCCGCCGAATGACGCTCCCCGGACGGGACGAACCGTCCCGGACAACTCACGTGTCCTGCCCGAACGTACACCGCGCGAACGGACCTGGTGACAGCAGGTGAGTTCCGGCTGGCTCCACCGGCCGCGCTGGGAGCCGCGGGTCACTCAGGCCAGGGGCACGGACCAGCACAGGTGGGTACCACCTTCGGGCCCCGCGGAGAGGTCGAAGGTACCGCCGAGATCTTCGGCTCGGCTGCGTATGTTCGCAAGCCCGCTACGACGCTCCGTGTTCCCAATACCCACGCCGTTGTCGATCACGTCCGCGCTGAGCTGGCCCCCGGTAACCCTTACGATGACCTCGACGCTGCTGGCACGGGCGTGCCGGGCCGCGTTCGACAGGCCCTCCCGCACCACGGCGAGCAGATGCTCACCGGCCGCCGCGTCCACCGCCGTGTCCAGCGGGCCTTCGAACCGCAGGTACGGCGCGAAGCCGAAGGCGTCGCTCACCGCGTCGACGACGGAGGCGACCCGCGCCCGCAGGCCGGAGCCAGCCGTCGTCCGCCGGCCCCGCAGCTCGAAGACGGTCGACCGGATCTCACGGATCGTCACGTCCAGATCCTCCACGTACGTGGCCATCCGACGGGCCTGCCCTGGCCGCTCCTCAGCGGCGGCCAGTCCCTGCATGCCGAGCGCGACGGCATACAGCCGCTGCATGACGTGGTCGTGCAGGTCACGAGCGATCCGGTCCCGATCCTCCAGGACGACGATCCGTTCTCGGGCGGCCCGTGCCTGGGTGATCTCGAGAGCCGTCGCCACATGCCCGGCGAACGCCGCGGCCATATCGAGATCACTGTCCGTGAATGGCGTGGCGCCGTGCCGCCGACCGAGCACCACCGCTCCGTTGGCCACCTGGGAGCCGGCCAACGGGACGATCATCAGCGGGCCGATCCCATGCGCGTAGGGATCGTTACCGCTGGCCTCGGCCGCGGCGTCCGAGACGAGCAAAGGTGCGCACGTCCGCACCGCCTTGCCTCCCAACGAGCCGTCCATGGGGATTATCCTGCCCTGCAGGACACCGGCGTCGTCACCGTCGGCAACCTCTACGGTCAGGTGCGACGAGGGCCCCCCGCTGAGGAGTATCGCGGCCACGTCCGCGCCGGCGAGCTCCCGGGCACGACTGACGATCATGTTCAGCGGTCGCTCGCCGTCACCAAGCACGTGACGGGTGATGTCCGCCGAGGCCTGCAGCCACCGCTGGCGACGTTGCGCCTGATCGAACAGCCGGGCGTTGTCGATGGCGATCCCGGCGCTCGCGGCCAGCGCCAGGACGAGTTCCTCGTCCTCGGCCGTGAACGTCCGGCCGTTGCGCTTCTCCGTGAGATAGAGGTTGCCGAAAACCTCGCTGCGGACCCTGATCGGAACACCGAGGAAGGTCTGCATGGGCGGGTGGTTCGCCGGGAAACCGACGGCCCGGGGGTTCGTCGCGATGTCGTTCAGGCGAAGTGGCTGTGGCTGCGCGGTAAGCAGGCCCAGCACCCCCTGCCCCCGCGGCAGCTGTCCGATCTTCTCGACCAGGGACGGCTCCATGCCGACGTGGATGAACTGCTCGAGATGCCCTTCCCTGGCGATCACCCCCAGAGCGCCGTACCGGGCGTCGACCAGCTGACAGGCCTCCTCCACGATGCGGCGCAGCACCACCTCCAGGCTGAGGTCGGCGATGACCGTCCGGGTGGCTCGCAGCAGGCCGCGCAGCCTGCTCTGCGTCTCGATGACATCCTGCGCCCGGTCGACGAGCTGGGCGAGCAACTCGTCGAGTTCCAGGCGGGCAACTGCTGGGAAGGCCATCTCTCTCATCGGCTCCGCGGAGAAGTCACCCGGCAGGGACGCGGATGCGGCGGAATCCGGCACACCCGTGGAAATCTTCCCTGTCTCCTGGTCGTCCATACCTCAGACACACTAACGGAAGTAAGCCAACACCGACGAGCCCCCTGGAATGATCGATCCAAGAATTCCACACCCCGCCCGGGCGCCCTGCGTATATGCATTCCGTACGGAGCGGCACAGACGGTGCTCACCTTCCGAATATTCGCACTGAACTGACCGGACGCGTCGAATACCGCTTTGTCATGATGCGGCCGATCGCCGGGAGTCAGCCAGTCGCTGCCCGGCCACGCCCGTGACGTGCTCGCCCGTTCTACCCGGACCACGCCGAAGAACCGATGCGAGGCTGCCCCGGACCGTCTACTCGGACGCGGCGGTGATATTTCTCGGCAGGGTGACGGTATCTCCCACCGGATAAACGGCTCCGTCCGGGCGCTGCGCCGGAGCGGCAATGATGTCGGACACGCTACGGCCCACCGCGACCGCAATCTGGTCGTCCGCCACGCAGCCACGGGAATGCAGCGCGACAGCCGTGAAGAGATCACTGACGAGGGCGTCGGGATCCCTGCCGGGAAGGCGCGTCAGCTCGTCGGCCAGCCGTCGGAAACCGAACTGGTTCCCAGCCGGGCCGCGCGCCTCGGTGATGCCGTCGCTGTAGGCGCACAGGACGTCCCCCGGCGCCAGGAGGGCCCGCTCGGTCCGCCACGTGCCGCTGCCGTCGGGCAGGATGGCTGCGACGAGGGGGCCTGTCGGCGCCAGAGTCACAAACCCCGCCCTTCCGGCTTCGTTTTTTCCACCTCCTCTCGCGTCCAGGCCGTCTCCGACAGCCAGGGCTTCCCTTTCCACATCCGGATCCGCACCATCCGAATCCGCGTCGCCCGGCTCCACACCGCCCGCCCTCGCCTCGTCCACGGCCGCACCCCGTCCGCCGCCCGGATTTCGGACGATCACCGGCCATGGGTGCCCGGCGTTGGCGTACTCGACAAGTCCGGTTTCAAGATCTACTATTGCGACGAACGCGGTCGCGAACATCTCACCGGTGTCACCGAGGCATCGCTGCACCTGTTGGATCGCCTCGTCCGGGGTTGCCTCGGTGAGCAGCGCGGCCGCGAGAAGCTGCTTGACCAGCAGCGCGTGCACGCCGGCCACCGGCCCGTGCCCCGCCGCGTCCCCCACGGTGAACCCGAGACGACCATCGGGCAGCTCGAAGGTGTCGTACCAGTCGCCGGCGAGCAGGCCCTCCGCCGGGATGATCCGGCCTGCGATCCGCATGCCCGGGATTTCGGTCACGGACGCGGTCAGCGCGTCCCGCAGCGCCGCCACCGTCGGTCCCTGCTGGCCGATCGCGGCCAACACGCGCAGACGCATCGCGTCCAGCCCCTCTCCGAGCTCGGCCATTTCAGCCGGGCCGTTGCGCAGCACGGCCCGGTCGTAACCGCCACGGGCAAGTTCTCCGACCGCGCGCAACAGCCCACGTAGCGGCGTGAGGACCGACCGCCGGACACCGACGACCAGCACAGCGACGACCAGCACAGCGACGACCAGAAAACCCAGGAACACGGCGCCCAGCGCACCGGCGAGCAACTGCCAGCCGGCCCCGCCGGCCTGAGTCGACAGCTGATCCTGGTGACGTAAAATTTCCTGCTGTATCGTGGCCACCCGCGTACGCATGGTGTCAAAGCTTGAGTTCCTCGTGGCGGCTGCCTCTGCCGAATGAATGACCACCATGTTCTCGGTACGCACGGCGCTCACCGCTGGATCCGCGTGCGAGCTCCATACCCCGTACGCTTCCGTCACCTGCCGCACAAGGTCGGGCAGCCGTCCGAGACCGGCAACGGAGGCGGACAGCTGGTTGATTCTGGCCGAAATATCCCGGGACCCGGCCAACACAGACCCGTGAAGTTCGGGCTGGCCGGTTGTCAGGTAACCGCGCCAGTCGCTGTCCTCATCGGCGATATGATCAAGGAGGGCGGCCACGTCTGCCGC
>NZ_CAAAFS010000327.1:0-16366 GCF_900634755.1 Protofrankia symbiont of Coriaria myrtifolia | reverse complement strand
TTTGGCGGTGGGCGTCACTTCTGGTTGGTTGGTTATGTGTCAGGTTGTCGCCTCGGGGGATCGCCGGGTAGACGATGGGGAGGCTTGTGTGCGTGAGGTTAAGGTCAAGTTCCACGTGTGGGACCGGGAGGCGCTCTTCCTGAGCCTCAAGGCGCGAGACATCGAGTTGGGTGAGCCGTTCTTTCAGGACGACCAGGCGTACGCCCCTGATCGTTGGACCTTCGAGGACAGTCGGCTGGGGGTGTCCTTCCCGCGGCTGCGTACCATAAACAACCGTCATTTTTTCACATTGAAACAGCCCACGGTCAACGCCCAGGCGTACGTCTCGTTCGAGACCGAGGTCGCCGATCGTGATCAGATGCATCAGGCCATCCTGAACATGGGTTTCTGTCCCACGGTACGGGTGGCCAAGATCCGGCGAACGGCGCGCCTGGGCAACATGTCGCTCTATGTGGACGAACTCGACGGACTGGGTATGTTCCTGGAGCTCGACTGCCCGGTGCCCGCGCACGAGTCGGCGGTCACCGTACAGGAGACGTTGAATGCCTTTGTGGCATCCCTGGGAGTTGATGTGACGCGTACCGAGGAAACATGTGACGCGCTGGTGCGGACCGCCCAGTTGCGTGCCGCCTGAGATCCCCTGAGTGCTTTTTCGGATCTGCTGTCCGGGTGGTCCACGCCCAGGCGGTCCCTGGTGCGCGTCGTCGCCCGCATGCCGCCGCCGCCCCTGGCGGACGTCGTGGCCCGGACCGCGACGGCACCGGGACCCCGGCCGGTCGAAACGGTCCCAGTCGGCCGATACCAGTCGAATAGTGCCAGTCGGGCGGCGCCAGCCGTCCGGTACTAGTCGTCCGGTACCAGCCGGCCGGTGCCGGTAGCCCGGTGTCGGTAGCCCGGTGCCAGTCGTTCGGTGCCAGTCATGTGGTACCAGTTGTCCTGCATTAGACCCTTTCGCGACTTGTTGCTTATCCGTTGATAGAGGAGAGTTCATCTCCTGTTGGCTGGGTGTCCGGATGCGGTTTGGCCTCCCGCCGCACGGTCCGCGTCGGGCTGTGGGCCTCTGGCGACCGCGGCGGTGTGAGCCCGGTGGCGCACGATCACTGCTATCTGGCCGGGGCGAGGTCGGGTGATCGCGGCGGCCTGGCGGTGGCGCGGCCGGGGCGGCCGTGTGCGATCCGCGCCAGCGTGAATACGCCAGGTTCATACTGAGGGGGCGGCCACAAAGGTTTCCGGCCGGTTCGGCGCACCCGGTCCCGCCGCTCGCGGATAAAATCTTTTCCGGGTGGCAGGATGCTCGCGCCTGGTAATCATTTGTCGACGTAACCATGGATTCCGGCCGGAATGGTGACGTGGCGTACCAGCGAGGCGTGAGGTTCTCCACCAGATTTTCCCGCGGATGACGCGGGCGACCACGGGCGACTACATATGTCACACGACCACATATGACCCGGCTACCCGGGCGATGCAACCGACTACAGACGGGTGGGCCACGGCACATGGTGCAAAGCTGTGCCCGGGCAGATGGCCCGGCCGCGCTTTCGCGGGTGTCGGCCACGGCCAGGCGGCCCGGACGGCGGGCCGGCGTGCTGTGCGCCGCTGCTGCCGGTCGTGCCCGAGCGCTCGTCACCCGCATCGTTCACGCCGTGCTGTCGGTCCTGCTCCCGGCGGCGCTGCCCGGCCGGAGCGTCTCTGCCGGCCACGGTGTGCGCCTGGCCCAGCCACGCGGTTCCTCCGTGGCGTCTTCAGCGGCCGGGACTCTCAGGTATGCGATGGCCCGCCGGGGCCCGCCGGGAGCCATCCACCGGCCGTGAGATGAGCGTTGGCCGGGTCCGGCGGTCGCCTGCCCCGCTAGCCCGGCCCGTGGCGGTGTGGCCGTCACGGCGGGGGCCGGCGGCACCACACCCGACAAAGCAGATCGTTTTTCGGGTGCTCGGGGCCGGCACAGCCGCCGCCGGCACGTTGATCCGTCGACGTCGTCTTCCGTCGAGGAGGCTGATCCGACGACCGGATGATGCCGCCGTCCACGGCCGCGCCTGCTGCTCGCGTCCGTCTGCCAGCTCACTGTCCGTATGCCACGCGCCGGCAGGCTCCTCAACGCCGGCGGTTTCCAACGCCGGCGGTTTCCCTCGATGCCTCCGAGCCGCGCGGTGTGGCGCATCGGTGCGTGCCTGTCGCGACCGACACACCGGCCACTCGCGCCCGCCACTGTCACTTCGGCGGATCATGCCGCCGACACGCCCTTCACGCATCCAAGGACGGTCCGTGTTGACTACTCTGGGCCCTGAACCCGCCCCACGAGGCGACGCTCCGCGAGGCGACGCCTCACAGGATGACACCCCACTAGATGACGCCTCACGAGATGGCGGCGAGCACCAGCCGCCAGCTGCCGATGGTCCGGCAGCCCGGCGCCAGCCCGGTCAGTTGGAGGCTGCGGTCCTCGCGGTTGTCTGGGCGGCGCGCGCACCGGTGAGCACCGGCGACATCCAGCGGGAGCTGGGTGGGGAACTCGCGCACAGCACCATAGCCACCACGCTCGCCCGTCTCATCGGCAAGGGGCATGTCGAGCGGGTCCGAGTCCGTCGGCTCTGGATGTATCACCCGACCCGGCGCCAGGAGGAACACGCCGCCGCCCAGATGCTCGCGGCACTTCAGCGGGCGGGCGACCCCGACGCGGCACTGGGCCATTTCGCCGCGGCTCTGCCGCCCGGGCAGGCGCGCCTGCTGCGCAGGCTGCTGGAGCCCGCGGCCACGGACACCCCTGCGACCACAGATGTTTCCGGAGGCGGGGATCCGGACGCGGGGTGAGGTGACGATCCGGGCACCGGGCGCGGTACCGAGAGGACCGACGACGATCGTGGCGCGAAATGCGGGATGAGACGCTGCAGGCTGGGACGAGGCACGGACAAGGTAGGGACAAGGTAGGGACAAGGCACGGACGGGACGTGGACGGGACACAGCCTCGGGCCTCGGCTCGGTATCTGCAGGGCGCCTTCCTCACGGGAGCGGCGCGTTCCCGCGAGGCGTCCCACAGCCGGCACACAGGCCGCGAAAGATGATCTGTGCCTCGTCCAGGGTGGCGATGCCGGCATGGGCACCGGCGTCCGGATGCAGACAAGGGGGTGTGCCGAGGACGCAGGCGATGTCCTGGATCGACCCGCAGGAGCGGCAGACGAAGTGGTGGTGGAAGGTACCGCCGGCTTCGTAGAGGGTCACGCCCGAGCCGACGTCCGCCAGCAGCGCGAGCCCGGCGGTGGTGAGGTCGCGCAGGACGTTGTAGACACTGGCCCGGACAAGATCGTAACCCTGGCCCGTCAGGTGGTTGTGCACCTCGTCGGCACGCCGGTGGCCACCGAGACGGACCAGGGCGTCCAGCACCGCGAGCCGGGGGCCGGTGGCCCGCAGGCCCGCGGTGCGTAGCCGGGCGCTCAGTTCAACTGTGCGCCAAACATCCATGTGTGCTTGTCCAGGGTCGCGGCGAGGCCGATCAGAAGGTCCTGGGATACCGGGTCGAGCTCGTCGAGTTGGTCCACCCGCGTACGGAGGGCGTCGGCGACCTTCCGTAGTCGGTCGGCGATCGCGCGAACCACGTCGGCGTCACCGATCGGCCCCGCGGGCAGTTCACTCAGCGGTGTCTCCTTGGCCACGGTAGCGCTGCGCCCGTCCGGATGGTAGCCAATGGCCACCGCGCGTTCCGCTACCTCGTCCGCGCCCAGCCGCACGTCGTTGACCAGCGTGTCGAGCTGCTGGTGCACCGGGAGGAAGCGGGGGCCGACGACGTTCCAGTGGGCCTGTTTGCCCTGCTGGGCAAGATCGATGAACTCTACCAGTGTGGCTTGGAGCAGACTACCCACGCGATCAACCTTGTTGATCATATTCACGTCTCCTCTTCTTTGGACTATGTCCAATCTACCCGCTGTCCGTGATGTGATCACGATGTTTTTCCGGGTGGCCGAAGACGCCGGAGAGGCCGCCGCGAAGCGGCGTCGCGGTGTCGTGGGGCTCCGTGCGGGTGCGGGTGTGGCCGTCGGGAGTCGGGACGGTCCACCCGGCCGGGCCCGACCGAGGCGGGCGGAGCGGTCCATACCCCCTCGCGGGCGGGACGACACCAGGCCGATCACGACGGCGAGCGCCTGCGCTCGAGAGGACGGAGTGCCGCGTACCCGCGAAAAAGGACCGTCGCGGCGATGGCGAATCCGCCGCCGCCGAGTGCGTTCGATGTCACCGACAGTGGTGGTGCGACTCGTGTGCGCCGGTTCTGGGCGGGAAAGGGATGGCTTTGACGGGTAGGAGAGGACCTGGGCGGTCGTGTCGCCGTCGGCCCGTCGGCCCGTCGGGTATCGGATCAGCGCTGGTGATGGGCGTCCCCGCGGGTCTCATGCCTGACCTGGCTTGAGGAGATGTGGTTGAGTCGCGTTCTCAAATACAGGCAAATGATTGTCATGTTTCTGTCCAGTGGCCCGCATGGTCGACCGTCGAGGCCACCTGGAAGTCCGGTGCGACAGGAAGGCGATCTGGTTGTCTTCGGCTGTCCGGGTGACGCCGCGGGCCCGCTGTATCCCGTCATTCCGTGGATTTGAGGTCATTGCGGATGACGTCGACAACAGCGACCAATGGGGCGCTCGCGCCTGGTGGATGTCGCTGGACAGGGCCGCTGAACAGGGCATTCGTCGGTACGGTGCGGTATCCGGGCCGGGGTGCGGCCTCCGGCGGCGGCCGTTGTCCCCCACGGTTGTCTGCCGTGGTCTGAAGGCGGGCGTTCACCGCCGGGAGGGCTCGGGCCGGCGGATGGAAAGGTCCCGGGGCATCCGCCGGACAGTGGTCAGTCAGATCCGCTGCGGTTGCACGCCCGGGCATCGGAAGCCCGTCGGTGTGGGTACGTCGATTGTGTGTCACATGGTGTTGTCCAGGACCCTCTCCAGGGGCTCCCGCCCGCCCGCTCCCAGCCCGCCGACTTGCCCGATTGTTCACGAAGAGTGACCATCGAATCGTCTTCGGTCGGTCAGATCTTTCGCCGTCGGTAGTACTCGACGATCCATGCGTCGATGTCGCGCTTGCGCCAGACCCGGGTCCCTTTGGAGCCCTCGGTCGGCGCGTTGACAACCTGCAGGGGAGGAGGGAACTGCGGGTCTTTGCGCGTCCAGTAGTCAACCGCCTGGCGCGTGATCTTCAGTTGGAACGCTATGTCCCCGATGCCAACCAATCGCTCACCGTCGTCCACGCGGAACATCGTAGCCTCTTTGCTAACCGTCAAGGTTGCCGCTATGGTTTGTTTTGCTAAACAGCAAATACTTTGGGAGGACGTCGATGGTGACACCGGTGACCCGTCGTGCCGGCGTTCGAGCGATGCTCGACCGCGACGAAGCATATGATCAAGATCCGAAAGGGGAGCCCCCGATCTCGGTACCCCGGTACCGCCGGGCCCTGCGGGCAGCGATCGATGTCGGCCCCGAACTCGTGGCAGAGCAGGGAATGCCCAGGTCAGGAGCGGAAGCCAAGGCATACTCGGCAGACGTGTGCGACGCGCTGGACACGGTCGTGGGCGCTATCGCACAGGGAATCGAGTATGTCCCGGCCACGAGCCCCTCGGCCGACGAGCCCCCGCGGACCGAGAGGTGACCGGTACGACACCCCAGGAGCGGGGCATGCGTGCTCAGGAGGCACCGGGCGGGCCGGGCGAGCCGGACGGGCTTGTCGGACGCTTCCAGCAGGAAGGAGGAGCGCTCATGTGGGACGGGGAACGGTCCGACGACGACCGTGACATCGGTTGGGGTGACGATCAGGACTGGTTGGAGGAGGAGCCGGACGTCGACCTCGAGCGGTTGCGTGCCGAGCGCCCCCCGCACCACATCGAACGGGACGTCCGCTGACGTGCGCGAGGACGGGACCAAGACGTCGCTGCGCGCACGCCTGCTCGCGGCGCGGGCAGGTCGCATCACCGGTACGGACCACCCCGTCGTCGTAGGGGCGACCGAGACGGACGGCGCCGCGACGACGGCTCGGCGGATTCTCGATCTCCCGGAGGTAGCCTCGGCCCGCTGGGTCGCGGCCTACGCGAGCCTGCCCGGTGAGCCCGAGACCGGTCGTCTGCTCAGACGGCTCAGGGGGCGAGGGATACGGGTGCTGCTGCCCTCCATGCGGCCCGATCTTGATCTGGATTTCCGGGAGTACACGGGCGCGCTGATCGCCGGCGCGTTCGGTACCCGTGAGCCGCCTCTCGGTGCGGCCATCTTCGAACTCGCCCAGGCAGATGTGATCGTTGTCCCGGCGCTGGCGGTCGACGTGCACGGCCGCCGGCTCGGTCGTGGCGGGGGGTCCTACGACCGGGCGTTGCGACGGGCGAGGCCGGACGCCCTGATCGTGGCTGTCGTGCACGACAACGAGCTGGTTGATCGTGTTCCCACCGAGGCGCATGACGTTGCCGTTCATGTCATTGTCACACCAAGGGTCACGTTGCGTTGCGGAACGTCCGATGGTGCGCAGGATTCGTACTCACGGTGATGTTGTGGGTGCGTGATGTTGTCCGTGTCGCTCCACTTGGCATAGATCAAAGATCATGTTTTTGCCGGCGGAGCTCGCGGGCCGAACCGGAGAAGGGCGTCCGGAGCGTAGGGCGCCGGGCCGTTCGCGGCTGTCAGGGTGCTCTTGGAACGCGCGAGGTGTGTCTCGGGTTAGAGTTAGCAGTCGTCGAAGTCGAGTGCTAACTCCGGGGAGGAGTCCGTGCCGCGCTACGAGTACCGCTGCACCGCATGCGATCGTGACCTCGAGGTTGTGCAGAGTTTCAATGACGCGGCGCTGACCGAGTGCCCCACCTGTAGCGGCAGACTGCGCCGGGTGTTCAGTTCGGTCGGGGTCGTGTTCAAGGGCTCCGGTTTCTACAAGACCGACAGCCGGTCCGGCGGTAGCAGCGGCGTCCGGGACAGGGCGAAGGACAAGACCGGCAAGGATGCCGGCGCTGGTACGTCGGGCAAGGAGGCAGTGGGTGCTGGTGCCGCTGCCGGCGGTTCGACGGAGGGCTCGTCGAGCGCGTCCAGCTCTTCGACCTCCACGAACTCGTCGTCATCCACGTCATCCACGTCATCTACGGGATCGTCCACTTCGGGTACCGCCGCGGCCTGAGCCCCGGCTGCCACGATGTACGTCTTCGTGCATCACACGTCCACCGTCATGGCCTGATATCCACAGGCCATGACGGTGGACGGCACTTGGCCGCGAGTTGTCCACAGCGCGCGGTCGAGCGATGACGCCGGTTCGCCGGACGTCTAACGTGATCTTCGTTCTGTCGAATGATGATCACGGAGGTCGCGATGTCGCTCGTCGGACGCCGGGTGGCCCGTTCCGGGTATACGCGTGCCTGGCGAATCGCGGTCGGCGCACGACGTCGGGTGCTGGCGGCCGTTCTTGCCGCTTCGGCCATGCTCTTTGCCGTCGCGGCGGCGCGCCCGGCACGGCCGCCGTCCCCGACGCCAGTGGTGGTCGCGGCTGCTGATCTGGCCGGTGGGGCCACCATGGCGGCGACCGACGTCCGGATGGTGTCGTTGCCGACGGATGTCGTACCGGTCGGCGCCGTACGCAGCCCGCAGGATGCGGTCGGACGTACGCTGACGGCCGCGGTCCGGCAGGGCGAACCGATCACCGATGCGCGCGTCCTCGGCCCCGGGCTGATCACGCGGAGGCAGGCGGCGGCTGGCCTGGTGGCCGCGCCGGTCCGTATCACGGACGCCGGTTCGGTCCTGTTCCTGCGTGTCGGTGACCATGTGAACGTGCTCGCGGCTGCCACCGACGTCGGTGGCATGTCGCTACCACAGTCGCGGGACGGGACAGCATCCGTGGGTGAACCCGCGGGCCAGTCCACGGATCACACCGGGCCCGCCGATGCCGAGGGGTCGGTGACGCCGCCGGCGGAGATCCCGCGCGCGAAGGTCCCCCGCGCGGAGGTGGTTGCCTCGGACGTCGTCGTTCTCGCGCTTCCCGGAATCGGGGAAACCGTGCAACGCGGTCTCGGTACGGAAGAAGGCGCACTGGTCATCGTTGCCGCGGCTGCCGGGGTGGCCGCGGCGCTCGCGGGCGCGGCAGTGCACGCCAGGCTGTCGGTGACCGTGCTGGGCGGGACGCCCGTGGCCGTTACGTCGTGATCGTTACGTCGTGGTTGGTGCATCGTGATCGGATCCGTGGACGCCGGCATCCACCCGTGTCCGTCCGTCCCGGGCGTCCGTTCGCACCGCACGTCGGGGCCAGCCTGTCCGATCAGCTGGTTGCGCACTGCCCAGTCGCATTCCCGCGCAGCCCCTCCGCTGTGGTGGCCGGTCGTCGATGCCCGCGGTTCATTACGCTAAGAAGTCAAGACAAAACGGAAAGTTTTAACCCGGTGTACGGGGTTCGGGCTGTGCGTGCTTGTATCGGGCTTGTCGGCCGAGCGGACTTTGGCCGTCCCCGGCACGGGACTGTTCACGGCGACTGATCCGTGCCACTGGTAACTGGGCTGCGACGAGGCAGCCCAGACACACGCAGGAGGGAACGACGATGGGTGTCTCCATCGACGATGGCGCCTGTGGCGCGTGGCAGCGTGTGCCCGAGGAGGTCATCGGCCGGTTCGACGGCCTCCCGGGCGCGGCGTACGAAGTACCGGACGAGGTCACGTGCGCCCTGGAGAGCGGGCACCCCGACAAACACATGGCCGTTCTCCAGGGCTGGGGGAATCGGGAAGCGTGGCTGGTCTGGAGCACACCCGCTACGGTCACGGCCCCTGGATGCCGCGCCGAGGGCCTGACCTGCCTGCTGTCGGCGGGACACGCCGGCCGGCATCATGTGATCGTGGCGGACGTGGTGGAGGACGAGGGTCCCTACTGGTGCGACAGCCGTGCCGACCTTGAAATGCAGCGTGCGCGTACCTGAAGGCCGGCCAACATGGATCGCCGTCCTCATCCGTGGTCGGCGGCTGCGTCTGCGCCGTCCGCGCTGAAGATCAGGACGACGTCGGTGTCGCTGGCGAAGTCGACAAGACGGGCGCTGGCGGGCAGCCCGCCGAGCAGCCAGGAAAGATCGAAAACGGTGGTCCCTTCGCAGACCATGACGGCGTGCTCGTGCGACGCGGCGTTGTCCGGGCGTGGGCGTGGCGGGTCGTCGCTCGCTGTCCGTAGCTGATCGTCGGGTTCGCGGGCGGCGCGCGCGGCGGCGGTGAGGGCTTCGGCAAGGCGGTGGGCCTCCGGCGCCGCCAGGTAGGTGGCGTGGTCGGTGTCGGGCAGCGATGGCCGGATGCGGAGCAGGATCGCTGCCGGCCCGATGCCGGCGCCGGGCTGGACGCCGATGCTGATCTGAGTGCCGTCGGCCCGGCTGACGAGGGTGGACACTCGGTCGTTCCCCGATCGGGACTGTGCTGCTGCGTTGGTCATGTGACCAGCGTCGTTGGTGATGGTTGTCGGATCCATCCCGTTGGGCGGGGAGTTTTATTGGTTTGTCTGGTTTGGGGCTGATATCTTCGCCTGCTGGAAAGCCGTCTGTCGCCAGTGGCCCGTCCAGGGATGAGCCGCTCGTCGCGCCGGTCGCTGAGCCGGCTGCGGTCGGTTGCGGAGAGCCATGGTTGTTCGTAGCGGTTGTCCGCAAGGGGCCGTGGTTGTTCGCAAGGAGACGGTGTGGGTTTTCGCGGTTCGGGGTAGAGCCGGGGTTGTCACGTCCGATCAGGGGCGGACAGCGACGTGGGAGCGCACCGGCCAGCTCTCGCGCCGCTGGGAACGTCCGGTCGGTGCGGGAGCCATGTATCCCAGCGTTCGTGTCGAGGTGAGCGGCCGGCAGGCCGTGGTCGTCCGTCCCATCGGTGACGTCGACTACTCTTCGCTGGAACCTCTGCGCGAAGCGCTGCTGGACGCGCGGATCGCCGGGGTCAGGGACATCGTCGTGGACCTTGCCGAGGTCAGCTTCATGGACTCGCAGGGTCTCGCTGTGATTCTTTTTGCGCACCAGCGCCAGCGTTCCGTCGGTGGTCGCCTCATTCTGCGCAGCCCCAGCGAGGAGATCGCCCGGTTGCTGTGCGTCACCAATGTTGCCCATGTCATCGACGTCGAGAGCGGGAACAGCCAGCGTGATCCCGCTGCTCCGCGTGCCGGGGGAGAGGCTCCCCGACGTTCCCAGTGGCGCGGATAGGATCGTGGGCGCGCGGCTCGGCGCATCCCGCGGCCCCAACGTAGACGGCCGGGCACACCACAGAACGTCTCGGCGTCCAGTCCCGGTGGCAGGGCTGTCCCACCGTCGGTGGTGACCGGCCGTCCGCGCCACCGTTGCCGACATTTCTCCGGCCTCGCCCGGCAAACGCCGGCGGTCGTCGGTGCGGACAGCGGACGGACAGCAGGCGGACAGCGGACATCGATGGGCCAGGGGAGGCCCATATCGCCGGACGGCCGGGGTCGCTGTGGCACGGGCGCGTCCATGCCGGTCGGGGGGCGTACCACCGTGACCTCCGCGGCCACTTTTCTCGATCCCGGATGTGTTCTGATCAGTGTTCGTTTCGTGTCCGCTTCCATTCATCTTTCGTTCATGCTGAATCGCTTCGATTCTCGCCGGCACCCCAGTCCGGGGGCGGACGGAGCAGCGCTGTTGCGCTGAAGTCGAAGGGTCGCTTTGTGAACATAGGGAAGCGTCGGGTTGCGGTCGTGGGCCTTGTGATGTCAGCGGTGCTGGGAGCGGCCGCCTGCGGTTCCGACAACGAGGAGGTGACGCCGCCGGGAGGTGGCAGCACCACGTCCACGATCTCCTGCGCGACAGGGTCGATCACCGCGTCGGGCTCCTCGGCGCAGAAGAACGCGATAGACGAGTGGGTGAAGAAGTACCAGCAGGCATGCGCCGGTGCGTCGATCAACTACCAGTCGGTCGGCTCCGCCGCGGGCAGGCAGGCGTTCATCGACGGCCAGACCGCGTTCGCCGGCTCGGATTCGGCGATCAGCGGTGACCCGGCGGCCAACGCGGCCAAGCGCTGCACCGGCGGCCAGCTCGTCGACCTGCCCGTGGTCGCAGGGCCGGTCGCGGTTATCTACAACCTCGCCGAGGTGAAGGATCTGCAGCTCAGCGCCCCGGCGCTGGCAAAGATCTACACTGGTGTGGTCACCAGGTGGAACGACCCCGTGATCGCGGCCGACAACCCCGGGGTCTCCCTGCCGGACAAGGCGATCGTCTCGGTGCACCGTTCCGACGGCTCGGGTACCACGGACAACTTCACCAAGTATCTCGGCGGTGTCGCCAAGGCCGACTGGACGCACGGATCCGGCTCCGACTGGAAGGCTCCGGGCGGCCAGGGCTCCAAGGGCAGTGACGGGGTGACCCAGACCGTTAAGTCGACCGCCGGCGCCATCGGCTACGTCGAGTTGTCCTACGCGGAGAACGCCGCCCTGTCGACAGCAAAGATCAAGAACGGTGTCGGTGAGTACGTCGCGGTCAGCACGCAGGCCGCGTCCAAGGGCCTGGGCACAGCCAAGATCGCCGAAGGTAACGACCTGAAACTGACCTTCGACTACACCGCGACGACGTCCGGCGCGTACCCGATCTACCTGGTCACCTACGAGATCACCTGCACCAAGGGTCTGCCCGCGGGCCAGGCCGCGCTGGTGAAGTCCTTCCTGGCCTACACCTCCTCCCCGGACGGTCAGACCGCTATCGCCGATCTCGGTTACGCTCCGCTCCCGAGCGAGCTCGCGGTCAGGGTGAACTCGGTTGTAGCGACAATTTCATGATCCTGAAACGGCGATCAGGTACCCAGTCCGGTACCCACAAGTCCTGACCGGACGATCCATCGCTGTGCCCGCCCGCCGCGTGAGGCGGGCGGGCACACTGCCTGACACAACCTGTTGAGAGGCATGATGAGCAGTGAGCCGGACGGCCCCCGGAAAGGCTCGTCGAGAAACGACACCACCGTGGCCGCGGCGAAGTCCGCCAGCAGCAGTGACGGCGCCCGGGTCAAACCCGCGGACGCTCTGTTCAAGAATCTGACCCGGTCGGCCGGTCTCGGCCTTCTCGCGCTCATCGCCGCGATCGCGGCCTTCCTGGTGCTGGAGGCGACGGACGCTCTCAGCGCCAACACCGGCAACTTCCTGACCACCACGGAGTGGTTCCCGAACGGCTCGCCGCCGGTCTTCGGGGTCGCGGCCCTGCTGTTCGGCACGCTGCTCACAGCCGTAATAGCGATGGTCATCGCCGTGCCGGTGGCGGTCGGCATCGCGCTGTTCATCACGGTGTACGCGCCTCGCCGGCTCGCGGCCCCGCTGGCGTTCGTCGTGGACCTGCTCGCCGCCGTCCCCAGCGTCATCTTCGGGCTGTGGGGCCTGATCGTGCTCGTCCCACGGATGGAGGGCGTCCAGAAGTTCCTCACCGACTATTTCGGCTGGATTCCGCTGTTCGCCACCGACAACGGCGTTGTCGGACGCTCGATCTTCGTCGCGTCGGTCGTCCTGGCCATCATGATTCTGCCGATCGTCGCAGCCCTCTCCCGGGAGGTCTTCCTCCAGGTGCCGACCGCGCACCGGGAGGCCGCTCTCGCTCTCGGCGCGACCCGGTGGGAAATGATCCGTACAGCGGTGCTTCCGTACGGCCGGCCGGGAGTCATCAGCGCGTCGATGCTCGGGCTCGGGCGCGCGATGGGGGAGACGATCGCGGTCGCCCTGGTGCTGCCCGCGTCCTTCGACATCTCCTGGCAGGTCCTGTCGCCGGCCGGCAACACCATCGCCGCGAACGTGGCGAACGGCTTCGCCGAGGCCAACGACGTCGGTCGCGGGGCGCTCATCGCCTCCGGTCTCGTCCTGTTCGTCGTCACCATGATCGTCAATATGATCGCCCGGGCCATCATCGCCCGCCGACGTGAATTCTCGGGTGCCGCCGCATGAGTACATCGACTGCCACCGTGGCCGCCCCCGGTGGCCTGAACCTGGTCGGCCGACAACTGCCGCGGGCGGCGTTCCCCGCGATCGGCGCCGGTGCCGTCGCCGCCACCGTCGTGCTGTACGTGCTGGCCCCGATAACGAGCCGGATCCAGTTCGTGCTGATCGCCGGGGCGCTTTACCTGATCGGCCAGACGGTGGCGTCGATCGCCGTCGAGGGCTCCCGGCGGGCCACCGACCGGGGCGTCACCACCCTGGTGTATCTCTCCTTCCTGCTCGCGGTCATCCCGCTGGTCGCGGTGCTGGCAAGCGTGATCTCCAAGGGCGCGCAACGTGTCGACGTCGGTTTCCTCACCCACTCCATGCGGAACATCGGGGCGCGTGACGCCGGTGGCGGCATCTACCACGCCCTGATCGGAACCCTGGAGCAGATCGCCCTGGCCAGCCTTTTCGCCGTCCCGTTCAGCCTGCTGGTAGCGATCTACCTGGTCGAGTACGGCCGGGGCCGGATCAGCCGGACCATCAGTTTCTTCGTGGACGTGCTGACCGGCCTGCCCTCGGTCATCGCCGGCCTGTTCATCCTGGCGTTCTACATCCTCGCGCTCGAGCGGAAGCCGACCGGTTTCGCCGGTGCGCTCGCCCTGACGATCCTGATGATCCCCGTTGTCGTGCGCTCCGCCGAGGAGATGCTCAAACTCGTCCCGAACGATCTTCGGGAGGCCAGCTACGCGCTCGGTGTCAGCCGGTGGCGCACGATCGTCAAGGTCGTGATCCCGACCGCGCTGCCGGGAATCATCACCGGGGTGATGCTCGCGGTGGCCAGGGTCGCCGGTGAGACCGCGCCGCTGCTGCTGACCATCTTCGGGACCGACTCCATCAACTTCAACCCGTTCTCCGGCCCGCAGTCGGCGCTGCCGCTGTACATCTACTCGCAGGCCGGCCAGCCCCAACAGGTCGCCATCGACCGGGCCTGGGGCGCCGCGCTGATGCTTATCGTCCTGGTGATGCTGCTCAACGCGGCCGCGCGGCTGATCGCCCGGCTGGCCAGGATCCGGTGATGCCTCCCTCTCCCGCGTCCCCTGCCCCGTTCATGTCGTCCGCACCGTCCACACCGTCCGTCGAACGACCGAAGCGCGAGAAGCCGAGGTAACCCATGGCCACCCGTATCGACGTCTCCGGGCTGACCGCCTACTACGGAAAGTTCAAGGCCGTCTCCGACATCCACTTCAGTATCGAGCCGAAGAGCGTCACCGCTTTCATCGGACCGTCCGGCTGCGGCAAGTCCACGGTGCTGCGCACGCTCAACCGTATGCACGAGGTGCTGCCCGCGGCCCGGGTCGAGGGCCGGGTGCTCCTCGACGGCGAGGACCTCTACGGGCCGGGGGTCGACCCGGTGAACGTGCGCCGCGCCGTCGGGATGGTCTTCCAGCGGCCGAACCCCTTCCCCACGATGTCCATCTACGACAACGTCGTCGCCGGCCTGCGGCTCAACGGCGTCCGCAAGAAGTCGCTGCTCGACGAAAGGGTCGAGGAGTCGCTGCGTGGCGCGAACCTGTGGGAGGAGGTCAAGGACCGGCTCGGCCGGCCCGGCGCGGGCCTGTCCGGCGGCCAGCAGCAGCGCCTGTGCATCGCCCGGGCCATCGCCGTCGAACCGCAGGTACTGCTCATGGACGAGCCGTGCTCCGCCCTCGACCCCATCTCCACCCTGGCCATCGAGGACCTGATCAGCAAGCTCAAGTCGAGCTACACGATCGTCATAGTGACCCACAACATGCAGCAGGCCGCCCGGGTCAGCGACACCACGGCGTTCTTCACCCTGGACCGGACCGGTGATCCCGGCCGGCTGGTGGAGATGGACCGGACCGAGAAGATTTTCTCCAATCCGACGGAGAAGCGTACGGAGGAGTACATCACCGGACGCTTCGGCTGAGCCGGTCCTGTCGTGTCCATGAGCCACTGTGGAGCCATCACGATTCCTCGGATGCGTCTTGTGCGGCCATCTGATGACGGGTCCGGGCCGGTGGGGCGGCAGCGTCCGGCCGACGAGCCCACGACGTCCGGTTCGCCACGTCCACCGGTGTCGGTACCGGGCCCGCTGCCACTCGGTCCGGTGCTGTCACCGGGCCCAGCGGCGTTGACAGGCCCGGTGAGGTCGGGCCTGTCAACGCCGCCGGGCCCGACACTGCTGGTCGCCGACGCCGCCGCGGACACCGAGTTGCTCACCGCCCTCGCCGACGAGGGCATGGGGGTCAGCGTCGCCCCCGACGGCGCCCGGGCGCTGCTGGAGATCGGCCGTCTCGCGCCGGCGGTGGTGCTGATCTCCGCCCGGCTGCCGATCGTGGACGGGGTGACGGTCGTACGGACCGTCCGTACCCGGGACGACATGCCGATCCTGCTCGGGGTCGGCCCGCAGGACCGGCGGCAGGCCGCGGCGGGGCTCGCGGCCGGCGCGAGTGCCTGTGTCGCCAAGCCCTACCGGGTCAACGAGGTGCTGGCGCTGGCCCGGTCGATGTGGGGAAGCGACCTGGAGCGGGCCTGGCCCACGGTGCTGCGAGCCGGAGCGATCACACTGAATCTCGCCGCCTACGACGTGTGGGTGGACGGTATTCCGGTGCGGCTGCCGCCGCGGGAGTTCAGGCTCCTGCGGATCCTGCTGGAGCAGGCCGGATCCGTGGTCACCCACCAGACGCTGCTCGAGCGTGTCTGGGGCACGAGCAGCCACGAGACGAACACGCTCGCCGTGCACATCCGCCGGCTGCGCGGCCGCCTGGGAGACACGGGGAAGCCGGGGAAACCCCGGCTGATCGAGAGCGTCCGCGGAGTGGGCTACCGTCTCCGGCTCGCGGACAGCCCGATGCCCGGCCCCTGACCCTGACCCTGATGCCCGGCTCCACCCGGCGGCCGTGGGCCGGCGGGACGTCACGTGGCTGGCGGGAACCAGGCCGCCGGCCGCGTGGCCGGATGGCGATGGTGATCGTGCACCCGTTGGCCGGGTGGGTCAGGGCCGGTCGGGCCCGGATCCGGGCCGGGCCCGCGGCCTGCGCAGGTAGGAGATGTCGCAGCGGTACCGGCTGAAGCCGAGGGTCTCGTAGAGGCGTACCGCCGGGCGGTTGGTGTCGTCGACATAGAGCATCACCGTGGCCAGGCCACGGTCGCGCAGGTGGTGGAGGCCGATCAGGGTCAGTACCCGGCCGAGCCCGCGTCCGGCGGCGGTGGGCGCGACCCCGACGACGTACACCTCGCCGATGCCCGCCTCCACCTTCGTCCAGTGGAAGCCGACGAGCTGGCCCGCCGCTTCGGCGAGGAAGAAGCCCGCCGGGTCGAACCACGGCTCGGCCTCGCGCAGCCGGAGATCCTCCACCGTCCAGCGTCCCTGTTCCGGGTGGGTCGCGAAGGCGACGCTGTTGACCACCACCCACGCGTCCTCGTCCTGCCCTGGGACGAAGGTCCGGATGGTCACCCCGGGCGGCGGCGTCACGTCCGGAAGAGGGGGGACATCGGGACCGGAG
>NZ_CAAAFS010000326.1:0-3826 GCF_900634755.1 Protofrankia symbiont of Coriaria myrtifolia | reverse complement strand
CCCGGGGCGGGCAGCGGGCGGCGCATCTGCCACAGCATCCGCTGCCGGGCGAAGCCGTACCTGTCCGCCAGGGCCGCCGCCGCGGGTGTGTCGCCGTGCGCCCAGACGTGCAGGTCCGCGCCGGCCTGGTCGGCGGCTGCGGTCAGGGCGGCCAGCAGGTGCCCGCCGACACCCTGGCGGCGGTGGGCGGGGTGCACGACGACCTCCGCCTGCCAGTCGTGGTCGTCAGGGGTGGCCAGATGGGCGTATCCGGCGATCGTTCCCGCGTCTGTTCCCGCGTCGTCGTACCGGGCGGTCCCCGCGTTGTTCCGGGAGGCCGCCGCCTCGCCGTCCTGGGAGGCCGCGCCGGCCGGGACGCCCGCGGGCGCCGCGGGGCCCGGGACGGTGACGATCAGGTGCTGCGCGGCGGTCAGCGGCTGCGTCGTCAGCCGTAACGCGGCGTCGTCGGACAGCGGGCCGACTCCGTCGGTCTCCGCGGCCGCGGCTACCAGGTGCCGCAGGTCGTCCACTGTCCGGGGAGCCAGGTGCCGCGTCCAGCGCAGTTTCATTCCCGCGACATTATGGTGTTCCGTACCGACTTTCATCCGAGCGGGCCTGACGTGGCCGGAGACTTCGCGGTTCGGTCACGAATCCTGCTTGACCACATCGCTGGCCGGATATCGGACGATGCCGTGGCGGCGGGAGCCCCGGCGCGCGAACACCTGCTGGTCACAGCGTCGGACGGGCGTGTCGTGCCCGTCCGGAGATGACACCGTACGTTTTCTCGCGCCGAGGTTCCCGCCATGTCACGAAACGGCCCGGAGGTCCGGGTAAAGCGACATGACCGGTCCGGCGGACCCGGACTCCGGCTGGAACCACCCGGACCCTGACGGGCACTACACGCGTTCGGGAGTACGTATTACTTCCCGACTGTCGGAGCCGGACACCGCCTCGCCGCCGGGAAGCGGGGCGATCGGAGGAGCGACGAACTTGTAACCGACGTGCCGCACGGTGCCGATCATCGATTCGTGCTCCGGGCCGAGCTTGGCCCGCAGGCGACGCACGTGGACGTCGACGGTCCGGGTGCCGCCGTAGTAGTCGTAACCCCAGACCTCCTGCAGGAGCTGGGCGCGGGTGAAGACCCGGCCCGGGTGCTGCGCGAGGTACTTCAGCAGCTCGAACTCCTTGAAGGTGAGCTCAAGCGGACGGCCACGCAGCTTGGCCGAGTAGGTGGTCTCGTCCACCGACAGGTCGCCGGAGCGGATGACACCGGCTTCGGCGGTACCGCCGGCGGCCGCCACCCGGCCGATCGCGAGCCGCAGCCGCGCCTCGACCTCGGCCGGTCCGGCGCTGTCGAGCACGACGTCGTCGACGCCCCAGTCGGCCGACACAGCGGCCAGCCCACCTTCGGTGACAAGGGCGAGCAGCGCGGTGGTGAGCCCGGTCGTGCGCAGCAGGCGGCACAGGCCACGGGCGACGACCAGTTCCCGACGCCCGTCCACCACCACGACGTCCACCGGGGGAGCGTCAAGGAGCGCGCTGGCCTCGAGCGGGGCGACGCGAACGGTGTGGGTCAGGAGCCCGAGTGAGGGAAAGGACTCCGCGGACGGTCCGGGAGCGTTGGTGAGCAACAGGACGACGCTCAAGTTGACTCCTCCAGGGTTCGGTTGCGATGTTGGGGCAGCGTCGACCCACGGATACGTTGCGGTCGGTTCGCGTTCCACGGCCGTCATGGGCGCGAAACGAAGACCGGCCTGTGGGGAGGATAGCGGAGTGTCGTACTCCACTCCTACCGCATGAGGAGTTCTCCCCGCTGTGGGCGCTGAGATTCTCGCCACGGTCCATCGTTACCGTGATCGTTCCGTAACCAGCCAAGATTTTGATCTTGACGGGGTCGCCGCTCGTGGCTTTTCCGGATTTCGTGACTAGCTCCCGCTAGAGGTCGGTGCCGACCCCCTCGGGCGTTGCGTCGACACGCTCGCGGCCGGCCAGCGCGACCCTGGCCGGCCCTGGATCGGACGCGCTCTCGGTGACCACGACGTCCCTCGGGAGGTCGAGGATGCCGGGGTGGACAACAGCGGGAGGATGGGTCGATGGCCCGCGTGACGGTCCGCTACTGGGCCGCTGCCCGGCACGCGGCCGGCGTGCCCGAGGAGCGGCAGGACGCCGAGACCCTTGCCCACCTGCTGGCAACCGTGGCGAAACACCACCCGGGCACCCTCGCGGAACTGCTGACCCGCTGCGCGTTCCTGGTGGACGACCTGCCGGTCGGTCACCGTGACCATGCCGATGTGACGCTCACGGACGGCGCTGTCGTGGAGGTGCTGCCGCCGTTCGCCGGCGGGTGAGCCGTCCTGCCCCGATGCCGCCCCGCTCGGTGCGGCATCGGGATGGCCACGGCCACGAGGAGCCACGGGGAGCCACGGGGAGCCACGGGGAGTCGCGAGGAGCCACGAGGAGCCACGAGGAGCCGAGGACTGCTCCGGCCGACGTCGGAGTGTGGCGGTGACACCCGTCCGGGCGTCCCCTGGGTGTTTCACCCGGTTCGTCGCTGTCGTCCACGGCCGTCCACAGCAGCCGTGGGAACATGGGGGCGTGTGCGCCCGCGGAGGCAGGACGGCCCTCAGGACGAAGCCGGCCGGCACGTCGGCGGACAGCCCCCCGCGGCGACCGGACGGCCTCCGCACGGCCCTCGTCGGCCTCTGCGTCGCCGTCGCCGCTGTCGTACCGGTGCTCGCCGCGTCCGTGGGGCGGCTTCCGCTCGCCGCCGTCATCGCTGTCGAAGGGGTCCTGCTCGGCCGGGCCTGGGTGCGTGCGCTCGGAGCGTCGACCGGGACCCTCGCGATCGTGCTGGTGGCGGCGCTGGCCGCGGACGCCACCGCCGCGCTGACCGATTCCGACGGGATCGGGAACCTGGCCGGGGTCATCGGTCCCGCCGTGGTGGCGGTCATCCTCGTCCAGTTGGCCAGACGGCGCGGGCGGGCGGAGGCCGCCGGCGCTCCGCCGCGGGCCGGGCTGCCCGCGGTGGCCCGGGCCCGGCAGTGGAGTGATCATGTTCTTTCCGTGGCGCCGGTCAGGCGGCTGCTCGGGGCGGGAAGGCCGCGGGCCGCTGCTCGCCGTCACGGTTCCCCCGCGGGACGGTCGGCGACGGTCACGGTCGACATGGCCGCGGGCCTGAGCGGGGTGGTCCTGGTCGCTCTGCTGGCCGGCTGTCTGAACGTGGCCGCCATCCGGGCGCCGGACGGCCGGGTGGTCGGCCCCACGGTGCTGGCCGCCGGTCTGCTGGGCGCGGGTACGGCCGTGCTCGTCACACGGCTGTGTGCCGTGAGGCTGCGCGCGGGGGCGTTCGCCGGACCCGTGGGAACGGTGGGACCCGCCGGGCGGGGCAGCGTTCGCCCTGGCCGGCGGGCCGGCGGGCCGGCCGTCGCACTGGCTGTCGTGCCAGCCGTCGGGCTTGCCGCGGGTATCGGCGCGGGTGCTCTCCTCGGCGGGTTCGCGGACGATTCGGCCGCCTGGGAGGCGGCGCTGATCGCGGCTGCCGCTGCTGTGGCGGCGGTTGTCGCCGACCGTGCCGTCGCCCGCGCGGCTACCGGGATCTGCACCGAGCCGGTGGCCGGGCCAGGCGGCGCGGCGGTGCCCGCCGGCGTCCCCGGGCAGGCGCCCCACCATGACGGCCACCCCGCCGGATGGCCGCTGGTAGCGATCCTCCCGCTGGCTGCGGCCGCCGCGTTCGTGTATGCGGTGGGCCACCTGCTGCTGGGATGACCGACACCCGACGCGCAGCCCAGACCGCGCCGAGACGATCCGGACCGCGGTGAAACAGCCCAGCCGGTGTTGGGGTAAGCGG
>NZ_CAAAFS010000325.1:0-12791 GCF_900634755.1 Protofrankia symbiont of Coriaria myrtifolia | reverse complement strand
GTGGGTGGCGGGAAGATGTGGGTGGGCGGGGGCGCTGGTCAGTGGTGTGACCGGTTTGTGGGTGCTGGCGGCCGCTGTTGGATGTGCCGTCGGGTTGGCGGTGCTCGTCCGGCTGCGGGACGGGCGGTTCCGGGTGGCCCGTCCGGGCCCGCCGGCGCCTGCGGTGGTGCCCGGCAGGGCCGCGGCGGATGCCACCGGGGCTGCTTCGGCCCGGCCGGTCGGTAACGACGTGAGCGACGGCAGCGGCGGGAAAAACAACAATGGGAAAAACAAGGTGACGGACGGCGACGAAGCGCCGGTCCACCATGACGGGACTCGTCTCGACGATGCAGGTCCGGACGATGCAGGTCCGGACGATGCAGGTCCGCTGCCCGCGGTGGACGCCGAACTCGTCGCGCTCGGGGTGACTCCCGGGACGCGGGTCACGCTGGTGCAGTTCTCCACCGCGTTCTGCGCGCCCTGCCGGGCGACCCGGCGGATTCTCGCGGACGTCGCCGGCAGCGTCCCGGGCGTGCGGCATGTGGAGGTCGATGCCGAATCCCATCTTGAACTGGTCAGACGGCTGCGGATCCGGCGCACTCCGACCGTCCTGGTCCTTGACTCGCGGGCCCGTGAGGTCTGCCGGGCCAGTGGTGCCCCACCAGGGCGAGCGGCTGTTCTCGCGGCGCTGGAGCTGGCGGTTGGTGGGTCGCGCGGGCGGGATCCGGGGGCGGCGCCGGACAATACCATGATCGATATGTCCGATCGACCCGATTGGCCGTCGGATCAATAACACATCCGTCATGTTCGCTGCTACGGTCAGGGGGTTATGTTCTCCACCGAGCTCGTCCGGCGCCGCACGGTCGATCTGTGCCGTGTGCGTAGCTCGCTGTGTCCATTTTCCTGAACCGTGCGTTGATGCCGTCCGCCGTCGGCGGGCCTGCCCGTCAGGAGATGAGCTCGTGGTCGACCCAAGAGGTCCCAGGTTCAGCGCGGCTGTCACCAGCGTCGTCCTCACGGTCGTGTTGCTGACCGCGAATGGCTGGTTGCTCCTCGCGCAGACCGTGGTATTTCTGACAGGTGCGGTGATCGGCGTCCGTCGTGCTCCGTACGGGGTGCTGTACCGGACGCTGGTTCAGCCTCGGCTGGGGCCGCCGGCCGAGTTGGAGGACGACCAGCCACCGCGTTTCGCGCAGGCGGTCGGGGCGGTGTTCGGCGTGCTGGGTACGGTCGGCTTTCTCGCCGACGTCCCCGCGTTGGGGTACGTGGCCACGGCGTTCGCGTTTGTCGCGGCGTTCCTGAATGCCACGATCGGTTTTTGCCTCGGTTGCCAGATATATCTCGCCATACGTTCTGTGAAAGGAGCGCAAGCATGAGTCGCGCCAACGCGCTTGTCGATGCCGCCTGGGTCGAGGCACATCTGAACGATCCCAAGGTTGTCCTGGTCGAGGTCGACGAGGATGTCTCCGCATACGACAAGGGGCACATCCGCGGCGCGGTCCGGCTCGACTGGAAGTCAGAGCTGCAGGACCCGGTGATCCGTGACTTCGTCAACAAGGAGCAGTTCGAGAAGCTGCTGTCCAGCAAGGGCATCTCGAACGATGAGACCGTCGTTCTCTACGGCGGCAACAACAACTGGTTCGCCGCCTACGCCTACTGGTATTTCAAGCTCTACGGGCACGCCGAGGTCCGGCTGCTCGACGGTGGCCGGAAGAAGTGGGAGCTCGACAGCCGTGAGCTGACCGAGGAACTCCCGAACCGGCCGGCGACCCAGTACGTCGCCAAGGACGCCCGCACCGACATTCGGGCCTTCCGGGACGAGGTCGTCTCCGCGATCGGCTCGAGGAACCTTGTCGACGTCCGTTCGCCCGACGAGTTCGCCGGCCGGCTGCTCGCCCCGGCCCACCTTCCTCAGGAGCAGTCGCAGCGCGCCGGGCACATCCCCACCGCGAAGAACATCCCCTGGGCGAAGGCCGCGAACGAGGACGGCACCTTCAAGTCGAACGAGGAGCTGACCGCCCTGTATGCGGAGGCCGGGGTGGACCTGAGCCAGGACACCATTGCCTACTGCCGCATCGGCGAGCGCTCGGCCCACACCTGGTTCGCCCTGCACGAGCTGCTGGACCTGCCGAACGTCAAGAACTACGACGGCTCCTGGACCGAGTACGGTTCACTGGTCGGCGTCCCGATCGAGAAGGACGCATAGGACCATGTGTGGCGCGACCCGTGGCGGACCCTCGCTGGAAGGAATTGACGTGGCAAAGGAAACTGTCATCCAGGGCGTCGTACTGAAGGACGGTTCGCCGGTCGCTTCAGGTTATGCCCGCCTGCTCGACGAGGGTGGCGACTTCACCGCCGAGGTTCCGCTGTCGGCGACCGGGCAGTTCCGTTTCTTCGCCCGGCCGGGCTCGTGGACCGTCCGGGCGCTCGTCCCGGGCGCGTCCGGCGAGCGGAAGGTCGTCGCCCGCCAGGGCGAGCCCGTCGACGCCGAGATCGAGGTCGCGGCATAGGGAGCCCCTTGAGACGGGGATCCCGGGACCGGGCCGGATAGTTCCGGTCCGTCCCAGGTGGGCCTTTTCGGGAGTCCGGAGAACTTCCGGGCATCCTGAAAAGGCCCATCTTCGTGTTTTGTGGGGGCTGTCCCGACGCGGGGCGGATTTCGTGGGGCTCAGGAACTGCCGGCCCGGGGCGCGGGAACACCGTGGTACGCGGGTGCCACCCGAGTGGGCACGGCAAACGACATCGGGCCGACGGTGTAGTTGTGCAGGTCGTTGTCGGTCGCGAACAGCGCGGCGGAGCTCCGGTCCGGAAATGGTGCGACGACGCGCCGGACTGTCCGCTGCGCGGTGCCGTCGAACTGGACAACTGCGTACAGAACCTCGGGTTCGTGCATCACACAACCACCAAACCGCATCCTCTCGGCGCCGTGAAGGAGCCGCATCGTGTGCCGTGCGTGGTCTGCTGTTGCAGGAGCGGTTGCGGAGCTTGCGTACGACACCACCTACAGTCCTGTTGACTGGCTACTCACAGTTCCTCGGGTGTTCCTCGGGTGTCCCGTGGGACAGCCGAGGAACACGGAACGGACCGAATGGCCGCCCGCCGTGACGGCCGTCGCCCGCGGGCGGGCCGTTGCCTGCCGTCGGTGGCCGTCTCCAGGCTGGGGCCGTCCCGCGGCTGGTGGGTACGGCCATCGGCGGCGGACGGCCGTCAGTAGACGAGAGCCCGCGCCCCGTCGGCGAGCACCTCGGAGACGAAGACCGCCGCGCCGGCGATGCGTATCCCGGGGAGCACGTCGTCGGGGCCGATGGCCCGTCGTGCCGCGCACTGGGTGCACAGCGTCACGCGCCCGCCGGACAGGATGGCGTCCAGCAGTTCGGTCAGCGGGGTCGACTCGGGCAGCGCGAACTCGGCGGCACGCCCGGGCAGAGCGAACCAGGCCGACTCGCCGGTGAGCCACAGGGAGACGTCCGCGCCGCTTGCGAGCCCTACCGCGGCGACCGTGAACGCCTGTGAGCACCGCTCCGGCGCGTCCGCACCCGCGGTGGCCTTGATGACCAGTGAAGCTGTCATGGCTGTCAGTCTGCACCGGGCGGTCCGTACCGGTTGTCCGGCCCGGCCCGTACGGTTGCCCTGGCAGAGCGCGGTTGCCCTGGCAGGGCCCGGCGCCCGCCGTCGCAGGGCCCCGCGCCCGGCGCCGGAAGGTCCGGCTTCGCAGGGGCCGGACGGCTTGGCCGATGTCACACAGCTACCGCCAGCGGGGCGGGAAGAGGGCGGTCAAGGCTAAGCTGGTCCCGTGCTGGAAATATTTTTCACCGCTTTGTTGATCCTTGTAGCGGTGCTCATCGGGTGGTTCTCCGTCTACGCGGTGTACAAGCTGTACTCGGGCCAGCGTTGAGCGTCCCGGCCGTACCCGCACCCGTACCCGTGCGCACCGCTGGCGTGTGGACGTGACCGTGCGGCCCGGGCCGGTGGTCGACCTGCACCCGAGCCTGCTGCCGATCGCCTTCCTGCTGGGCACCTGGCGGGGCGAGGGCGTCGGCGGCTACGAGGGGATGGACGCCTTCCGTTACGGCCAGGAGGTCGTCTTTTTCGGCACCGGGCGTCCCGCCCTGTCCTACACGTCCCATACCTGGTGGATCAGTGAGCCCCGGGACGGGCGCAGCGAGGGCAGCCCGCTGGCGACCGAGACCGGTTTCTGGCGGGTGCAGCCCGGGGAGGGCGACGGGCCGCCCACGGTCGAGGTCATGCTCGCCCATCCCTTCGGGATCAGCGAGATCTACGTCGGGGACGTCGTCGGGACGCGGGTGGAACTGCGTTCCAACGTCGTGATCCGGACCGCCACCGCGCGTCGGGTGGACCGCTCCCAACGGCTGTACGGCCTCGTCGAAGGTGATCTTGCCTATGCCATCGACATGGCGGCCGAGGGCAAGCCGTTGCAGTCACACCTGTCCGCCCGGCTCCAGCGGGTATCGGCTGCTGACCGACCGTAGCCTTCTTGGTCCGCTCGGCGTGTCCGACCGGTTCCAGCTCGGCGCTGACCGGCTCGGCCGCGGCTGCCCCGGCTGGCCTGGCCGAGCCGGTCAGCGGCCGGGCCTGGCCCGGGCCGCCAGCCAGCTGCCGGGGCCGGCTCAGGCGCGCATCCGGGAGCCGTTTTCGGCGGCGACCCGGGCGCGCCAGGCCTTCTCCCGCGCGATGGCGCCGGCGAACCCGAGAGCGACCGCCGGATCGAAGTTCTCGTCCGAATAGGTGCGGGTGCATCCGAGCACTCGGTCGATCTCGTCGGCGGTGACCGCCGCCAGCGGAAGCTGGCCGGTGAGGTAGACGTCGCCGGCGAGATCCACCGAGAAGTGCACACCGTAGGTCTTCGCGTTGCGCCCGAGCAGGAAAGCGTATGTGCCCGCCTCGTTCTCGGCGGGCCTGCGCATGAAGAACGCCTCGATGAGCAGCGTGTGGTCCCCTACCACCAGCCAGGTCATCGTCCTCAGCCGGTGCTCGCCCTCCAGGGTGGCGAGGAACGATCCCTCGCTCACCCGTTCGTAGGGCAGGCCCAACTCCGTCAGGGCGTCGTCGATCAGGCGGTCGAGGCGTGCCCGTTCGGCACTGTCGACAGGTACTGACACCGGTTCCCACCTCCACCATGATCCTCATGGGTCGGACGGCTGGATCACTGCCGTGGCCACCGGAGACTTTCCAGGCCGCGGCCGACGGCGGCCGGACGCGCGGGCGTCAGGCCGTTGCCGGGACGGTAACCGGTGTCGCAGCGTTACGGTAACCGGTGAGAACGCCGCGTGCTGTCGCGGACCAGCCGAACTCCGCCGCCCGCGCGACCGCCCCGGCGGCCAGGCGCCGGCGCCGGCACGGCTGGCCGATCACCTGGGCCAGGGCGTCGGCGTAGGCGGCCGGGTCGCGCTCCGCCACCAGGATGCCGGAGATGTCGTGCTGGACCGCCGTCCGCAGCCCGCCGACCGCGGCCGCGACGACCGGTGTCCCGCAGGCCTGGGCCTCCAGCGCGACCAGGCCGAAACTCTCGCTGTGGCTGGGCACCACGACCAGGTTCGCGGCCCGGTACCAGTCGGCGAGTTCCGACTGTGGCACCGGCGGCTGTAACCGGACGATGTCGGAGATGCCGAGCTCGGCCGCGAGCTTCACCAGCGCGTCCGGACGGTCCAGGCCGGACCCGCTGGGACCGCCGACCACCGCGACGAGCAGGCGGTCACGCAGCGCCGGTTCACGCGCCAGCAGGTGCGCGGTGGCGTGCAGCAGCATGTCGGGCGCCTTCAGCGGCTGGATACGCCCCACGAACAACAGCACCAGCGCGTCCGGCAGGACACCGACGCGGCCGCGGGCCGCCGCCACGTCCCCGGGGCGGAACACCTCCAGGTCGACGCCGGGTGCCACCACGTCGACCAGTTCGGGGGCAGCACCGTAGAGATCGACCAGGTGGCGCCGCTCGTCCTCGGTGGACGCGATCAGTCGGTTCGAGCCGTCGACGACGTCCTGCTCGCCGGCGATGCGGTGCGGTGGATCAGGGCGGTCGCCGTCGGCGAGCGCGCTGTTCTTCACCTTCGCCAGCGTGTGGGCGGTGTGTACCAGCGGGACGGCCCATCTGCGCGCGACCGCGAGCCCGACCTGGCCGGAAAGCCAGTAGTGCGAGTGGATGACGTCGAACCAGCCGGGTTCGTGCGCGGCCTCGACCCGCAGCACGGCCGCGGTGAAGGCGCACAGCCAGGTGGGCAGGTCCTCCCGGCCGACGTCCTCGAACGGCCCGGCGGCGACATGGCGCACCATGACCCCCGGCGCGAGGGCGACCTTCGGCGGCATCCTGCTGCTGGTGGCCCGGGTGAAGATCTCCACTTCGGTGCCGAGCAGGGCCAGCTGTCGGGACAGCTCCACCACGTAAACGTTCATGCCGCCGGCATCGCCGGTACCCGGCTGCTCCAGCGGCGACGTGTGCATCGACAGCATGGCGACCCGACGAGGGAAGCCCGACCGGACCCGACGCACCAACCACCTCCACACCGATCCGGGCTCACCGACCACTGGATGGCCCGATCCTGCGAACAACCGATCCAAGGGCCGCATGCCCGGCGCCGGCTGCCCCGGATCCGGCTGGCCGCGCCCGCGCCTGCCTGCCGACCGCGCTGGGTAACCGCGGTCGCGGCCCGTCACCGGATGCCACCATCCGGATCCGCCGGCCCTGTCCTGCCGACATCCGCCATTACGTTCCGTTATGGGCTCTTTCCCGGCGGGCACCCGGATTCATCCTGCCAGTGGCGCGGCGAACCGGCGATTGGGTGACAGGTGAGATTCACCTGTTTTTCTGCCTCCGGCCCTGGACATCGAACCGGGAACGCCTGATACGGCCGGCCGCCAGAGCCCTCCGAGGCGGATCGTCGATCGCGCGGATCGGCGCCGCTCGGGGCACGATGCCCGCGGAGGGCACGGATGCCCGCGGGGAGAGGCGGCCGGGCCGGTTCTGCGATCGTGGATGCGTGTCAGGTACCTCCCCCGCCCGCCGCCGCGAGCCGCGGCTGGCCGCGGGCCGCGCCAGAACGCTGGGGCTCGCCACCCGTGGGACGACCGCTCCCAACCGCCTGCGCCGGGTCGATCGTTGGATCGTCGGGACACAGGCGGCCCGGTTACGCGCCGCCGCCAGCCCGCTTGTCGTCGACCTCGGATACGGCTCGTCGCCGGTCACCACGGTGGAGCTCTACCAGCGGCTGAGCCGCCTGCGGCCCGACGTCCGGGTCGTTGGCCTGGAGATCGACCGGGATCGGGTCGCCGCGGCGGCCCCGGCCGCGCGTCCGCCGGGGCTGGTTTTCGCCCGTGGCGGCTTCGAACTCGCTGGGCTGCGCCCGGTGCTGGTCCGCGCGATGAACGTGCTGCGCCAGTACGAGGAGGCGGCTGTCGCCCCGGCCTGGGCGGCGATGCTCGAGCGCATCGCGCCCGGCGGCCTGCTGGTCGAGGGCACCTGCGACGAGATCGGCCGGCGTGCCTGCTGGTTCGCCGTCGACCGCCCGCCCGAGGCGCCGTCGGAAGTGCCCGGGGCGCCCGGCGGACCTGTCGGGACGCCGCGGCCGCGGCCGCGGCACCAGGGCCGCACGCTCACCCTGGCCGCGCACCTGCCGAGCCTCGCGCGTCCGTCTGAGCTGGCCGAGCGGCTGCCCAAGTCGTTGATCGCCCACAACGTTCCCGGCGAGGACGTGCACACGCTGCTGGCCGCGTTCGACGACGCCTGGCGGCGCGGCGCGCCGCGGGCCGTGTTCGGGCCGCGGCAGCGCTGGACAGCCGCGGTCGAGTCCCTGCGGGCGGACGGGTGGCCCGTGCGGGGCACCCGTCCGCGATGGCGGCTGGGCGAGGTCACCTTCGCCTGGCCGCCGGTACGGGCGGACGCGGACATCACCGTCACCGCCCCCGGCGGCAGGGGCGGACACGACGGGTAAGGTCCGGGACGGCCCGCCGCTCAGGCGCCCGGCCGCCGGGACGGCGCGATCTTGTCGAGGACGGCGAGGTCGTCGGCGCGCGGCTGCCACTCGCTGGCCGCGACGTTCGCCCGGACCTGCTCCGCCGTCGTCGCCCCGGCGATCACGGACGCGACCGCGGGCTGCGCGGCCAGGCCACCGATCGCCACGTCCAGCAGCGAGCGGCCGCGTTCCCGGCCAAAGGTTTCCAGGGCTTCGACCTGGTCGAAGACCTCGTCGGTGAGTTCGTCCTGGCGGCCGGCCAGCCGGGTGCCAGGCGGGGGCTGCTCGTCCCGGAAGTACTTGCCGGTGAGGATGCCGTTCGCGAGGGGGAAGTACGGCAGAATGCCGATGCCGTACTTTTGCGCGGCCGGGACGAGTTCGGCCTCGATGCCACGCTCCAGCAGGTTGTAGTGGTTCTGGGCCGAGATGAAGCGGGTCGTGCTGGAGGCGCGCGCGGTCCATTCGGCGTCGGCGACCTGCCAGGCCGCGAGATTCGACGAACCCACGTAGCGCACCTTGCCCTCGCGCACTATCTCGTCGAGAGCGGCCAGCGTCTCCTCGATCGGGGTGAACGCGTCCGGGCTGTGCAGCTGGAAAAGATCTATGTAGTCGGTCTGCAGCCGGCGCAGCGATCCTTCCACGGCTTTACGGATGTACCGGCGCGAGGCGCGGGCGTTGAAGTCGGGCCCATACACCCCACCCATGTCGTTGCCGAACTTGGTGGCGAGAACCACCTCGTCGCGCCGGGTCCGCAGGATATGGCCGAGCAGGGTCTCCGAACCACCCTTGTTGCCATATGTGTCCGCTGTGTCGAACAGGGTGATGCCGTTGTCGAGCGCGGCCGTGACGACGGCCCGGGTGCCCTCGAGGTCGACCCGCGAGCCGAAGTTGTTGCAGCCGAGACCGACGACAGATACCAGTAGGCCGGAAGATCCCAGTGGGCGATATCTCATATCATCAGTACAACACGACATACCATGAACCCCGGGCGCCAGGTACCAGGATTCTCCGCAGGTCATGATCACAGGACTGGGTCGGTGGTGTCTGGTTGTTCTTTTCGAGTGGCGGCGAAGTCGCCGTCGTGAGACCGAACGGCCAGGCCTGCGCCCAGGCCGTTCGGTCAGTCGGACTGCGCGGTGCCGCTCTTCTTCTCGGCGCTGTCCGCGGACTTCGTCGTGGCCGAGGAGCGCACCGCCCGGGCCCGGCTGACCACGTTGCGAGTCCGGGTCACGGCCTCCTCGGTCGTCGGGTTCTGGCGGATACGGGCAACGCGCTTCTCACCGCGGTCGGCGAAGTTGCTGTAGAGCGAGCTTGCGCGTCCCTGCAGGTCGGAAAGCTGGGAACTCACCGACGTGGGCAGGGAGGTGACAGCGGTCTGCACGTTGGCCGGAAGCCGCTGGGCGTGGACGGAGAGGCCGTTGACCCGGCTGGAGAACTTCTTGATCTCGTCGGCGTAGACGGTGGGGATGCTCCGGATCTTCTCCACCGCGGCGTCCGCGGCACCCACATAGGCGTACAGGGGCTTGCGGACCTCCGACAGCGGGATCTTGACGTCGGCCGAGGCCTCGACGGTGTCGCCCGACTTGTCGGCGCTGGTTCGGATGGTGGCCATTGCTACCTCCAGTTTTGTGGCTCAGTTTTGTGGCTCAGTTGGTGGCTCGATCTGTGACTGTGACACGCCTGTCGAATGTTGTTTCGTTGTTATTTTGTTGATGACGAGGTGTCGTCCGGCGGCTCGTGTGCGGCGGCTCCGTTGGTAGCCGCGGTGGTGCGGGTGGCTCGGCCGGTGGCTCGGCCGGCCTTCGGGGCAGCATCCCCACTGCCCCCGTCGGCCTTGCCGGTACCGCCGGTGGCCGCTGTCGTACGTGGCCGTCGGGTCGCCGTTGTCCGCTTCGGGGCGGCGTCGGAGGCGCCGGGTGCGCGCGGGGTGGGCGTGGCCGCCGCTCGGGTGGCCCCGGTGGCCCGACGGGTGGCGCCAGCCGGCTTTGCCTCGGTGGCCGTGGTCGCGGTAGCCGACGCGGGGCTGGTGGGCGCGGTGGAGCCGGTGGACGCGGAGCCGGTGAGGGCCGTCTTCGTCGCGGGCGGGGAGGCTGACGCGGGCGGGGAGGCTGATATGCCCTGCCGCAGGCCGTCCGGCAGGGCGGGGCGGCCGGTCAGCCCGTATACGGCGTTCTCCTTCCGGAACGCGTCGTAGATCTCGACGATGACCTGCTTCTGCCGTTCGGTGAGCGTCGAGTCGGCGAGAACCGCCGCGGTCACATCGCTGTCCGACGCCCGTTCGTCGAGAATGCCGGCCTGCACGTACAGCACTTCCGCGGAGATCCGGAGCGCCTTGGCGATCTGTTGCAGAATCTCCGCGGACGGCTTGCGCAGGCCGCGCTCGATCTGACTCAGATAGGGATTGCTGACGCCGGCCTGCCGGGCGAGCTGACGAACCGAGATATGTGCGGCCTTGCGCTGGTCCCGGATGAAGTCTCCGAGATCGCGTACGTTCAGGGGCGGCACGTTCAGTGTCGGCCTCCTCTCCTTGGGGGTATGCGCCGGTGCGCTGGGTGGATCATGTTTGCCGGATGGGCTTCACCGGGTGAGCCATGCGCACGGTCACGGGACCCGCTGTGTCGCTGAACCGATGGTTCGCAGCGTACGTCCAGATGCTAGCTGTGGCAAGCGTTTGGCAAGCATCCTGGAATGCTTGGGACGCCTTCGTCCGGGCCGACCCTGGCGGTTTCTGTGCGTCCGTCGCGTACGGATACGCGCACGCGGAAATTCAATGTGTATTCGCTGTATTAACGATGTTGCAGATGCGCTAAACGCGGCGAACACTATGAGTATGCATATATGTATAAATCGTTACGAAACGCTTCGTTTAGCCATACTTCAATCACTGAAGGTAGTCAAAATAATCCGTATGGTCATGCATCAGCGAGTTGTTGATCGGAGCTGCTGATCGGCAGCCGGCCGGTGGTGGTCAGTCGGTTGCCTGCCGGTCCCGCTGGTCAGCGGGTCGCATGTGCTAGCCACTCGCGCTGTGTTGCTAGCGCCGACTCGGTCTCGGCCACCTCGTCCGTGCGTCCGTGAGCTCGAGCACGTTCCAGCCGCGCCTCCAGTTTGGCGACCGACTCCCGCAGCGTCACCACGAACGGGGACTCGACGGACTCCTGCCGGCGCCACCGGGCATCGGACGCGGACCGGATGCGGTCACTGACTGCGGACAGCCGTCGTTCGAGGTCGCTGACGGCGTCCCGAGGCACCTTCCCGATGAGGTCCCACTGTTCCTCGATCTGTCGCAGCCTGCGCAGTGCCTGGTCGGGCCGGGCGAGGTCGAGCGCGGCAGCCTCGGCGAGCAGTTGCTCCTTGGCGGCCTGGCTCACCCGCAGATGCGCGTCCCGCTCGGCGTTGGCGGCGTTGCGCCGGGTGAAGAAGGTGTCCTGCGCGGCGCGGAAACGGGCCCACAGCGCGTCCTCGACGTCCCTGGGCGCACGCCCGGCCGACTTCCACTGGTTCATCAGCGTTCGGTACTGGGCGCTCGTGGCCGACCATTCGGTGGAGTCGACGAGCGCCTCGGCCTCGGTCACGATCGCTTCCTTGCGCTGCCTGGACTGGGCTCGCTGCTGGTCGAGCGCGGCGAAGTGAGCGGTCCGGCGCTGGTTGAACTCCTCGCGCGCGGTGGTGACCCGCTTCCACAGGTCGGCGTCGGTGCGGCGGTCCACCCCCGTGATCGCCCGGAAGTCGACGGCGATCGAACGGAACCGCTCTCCGACGGCCTTCCAGTCGGAGCTGCGGGCGAGGCGCTCGCTCTCGGCGACGAGCGCCTCCTTCGCCTCCACCGCGGCGGCGGCCCGCTGGGCGCGCTCGGCCTCTCGCTGCGCGGTACGTTCGCCGACCGCGTCCAGCACCGATCCCAGGCGTCCGGTGAGCGCGTCCAGATCACCGACCACCGCCGCGGTGCCGAGGGAGGCCAGCAGCCGCCGCGCGCTCGCGGCAAGACCCGTCAGGTCGGCGCTGGGGACGGTCAACCGCTGTTCCAGCAGCGCGACTTCGGCGGCCAGATCGTCGTAGCGCCGGGCGAAGTGGGCAAAGCCCTCCGCCGGGGAGCCTGCCCGCCAGGAGCCGACGGGGCGCTCACCCGCGGTCGTGCGTACGTACACGGTGCCGTCGTCGCCGACACGCCCCCATTCGGAGCTGTTGCGCTCGCTCATCGTGGTCCCGAAGATCGGCGTCAGGTCAGGTGCCATTCTTACAGGGATCGCGCGGATGGGGCACATTCTGCTGGCCGCCGGCAAGCCGAGGAGGCGCTGGCGGGCGTCGGGGCCGGGCGTCGGGCATCGTCCTGGTGGGGGCGCCGGACGACCGGGTCCTCTCCGGTCGCCCCGGTGCCCGTCCCCGGTGCCGGGCCGTGGCGCGTGCCCACCGCGCCCACCGCGCTGTTTCCAGCGCCGCTTCGATGGCGGGCGGAACGCTTCCACGGCGGAAGTCGCACCCCGGACGGAATCGCGGCCGGCGGATTTCCGATGTGCGTTCCCCAACATTGTCGGAAATACGACAGCAGGCTGCTGGCCGGAAATCCCGTGTCAACCACGGTTTTTCTGAGCGGGCCGTCACGCGTGTGGCCGCGGTGACATGCCCCGGTCGTACACAGATGTTCTTCTGACCGCCAGGATTCCAGCCGTGTACCGAGCAGATGAGACCCGCCCGGGGACGCCGGCAGGAGCGCCTGCCGGCGGTCGCGCCCCTGGGCGGCCGGCGGCCGGCGAGCCTTCCAGGCGTTGTCATGCGCGGTGTTCCGTGCGGCCGACGGCGGTGCCGGTGCCCGGGGCGTGTGCCCGCGACGGCGCCCGGTGCCGGGCC
>NZ_CAAAFS010000324.1:0-14004 GCF_900634755.1 Protofrankia symbiont of Coriaria myrtifolia | reverse complement strand
GCGCGGCCGGTGGCCGGGAGGCGGGAATCGACAACGGAAATGCGGCCCACGGGCCCGCGAGCCGCATTTCCGTTGTCGATTCCCGCCTCCCGGCCACCGGCCGCGCCGAGTATCGCGAAATCGACCGTGCTCATTCCGGTCCGCTGTCGGCCGGCCGCCGGAGTCATCGGCGGTACCGGCCTCGGCACCAGTGTCAGAACCGGCGGCGTCGGGGCGTGAAAGCCTGAAAGGAAGAAAATTGAACCGGATTCCGCGGGCGACACGGTTCGTCGCCGTCGCCGCCGTATGCACGATCGCCGCGTGTGGGGTGGGCGGTTCCGGCGGCTCGTCGCCGACGGCCGGCCTCCGTCCGCCGGGCCGCCGTGGCCGTGACCGACGCGAACGGGGCCACGGCGTCGCTCCAGTGCGCCATGAGGGTCAGGACGCTGCGGATGATCGTCAGTGGCCCGCTCGCCGACACCGCGAAGGCGGCCAGGGCGCACATGGAAAAGGCCCATCCCGGCCTGACCGTCGACATCACGTCCGCCGCGACCAGCTATTCCCAGATCGTCCAGCAGATCGGCGCCGACGCGGCCGCCGGGCGCAGCACGGACCTCGCGGTGGCCGGGCTCGACCTGCTGGCCACCTTCGTCGAACGGCTCGACGCCCAGGAGGTGTCGCCGCGGTCGCTGCGCGCCTCCTACGACCAGCGGTTCGCCACGCTGGGCACGGTGGGGGGCAGGCAGCTGTTCGTCGTCCCGCAGCAGGTCTCCGTGCCCGTCCTGCTCTACAACGCCGACATGCTCGCCCAGGCCGGGGTGGACCCGAGGTCGCTGAAGGACACCACCGGTCTGCTTGCCGCCGCCGAAAAGATCAAACAGGCCCTGCCCGGCGTCCAGCCGGTCGACCTGCCGACTTCGGACCAGTTCGGGCAGTGGTTCTTCAACACCATCGCGGGGTCGAAGGGCGCGAGCATCCAGAACGCCGTGGGGCAGCCGGACTTCACCAGCGCCGCGGCGCGTGACACCGCGAGCTTCCTGGCCAGGGTGGGCGGTTATGGGCCCCAGTCGAACACGCCGGCCGACGCCATGGTCCGCTTCGCCCTCAACCGGAAGTCCGCGATCGTGGGCGCGAGCATCAGCTCGGTGGTGCCGGGGCTGCAGACCATCGAACGCCAGGGCAAGGGCGCGTTCCCGCTCGGCGTGGCGCCGCTTCCCGTCCTGCCGGGTGGAACGCAGCATCCGGTGGCCAGCGGGAACGGTCTCGTGATGCTGGCCACCGACCGTTGCCAGTACGAGATGGCCACCGAGCTGATGATGGCGATGCTCGCGCCGGACATGGTGGCCGCCGGGGTGACGACGCTGAGCTATCTGCCGGTCGACATCGAGGCCGCGAACCGGCTGGTGTCGTTGTACCAGCGGTATCCGCAGGTCGTGCCCTTCAACGCGCTGATCGATTCGATCGTCCGCGCGCCGTACTGGTCCGGGCCGCGCGGCGGTGAGGTGCCTGTCCTCGCGTCCGAGGCGGTCGCGAGGATCATGATGGGCGCGAATCCGACGACCACGCTGACCGAACTGCAGAAGCAGGCGGAGGCGTTCCTTATGTGATCATCGATCACCTGGCCGGTGATCATCGGGTCGGTGGTCGCTCGGTCTGCGGCCGCCGTGAGGCCGTTGTTCGTCGGGGGCGCTCGCCTTTGCCGCCGCTTCGCTCCCGTTCTGTTCACAGTTCTATTTCTTTCTGTATTCATTAAATTTTTTTACAAAATTGAAAGCGGAGAGTAGGCGGCTTGGGACGCTCCGTGTGATCTCGCTGTGGTACGGCCTCTTGTGGGGCGCGCGACCGGCGGTAGCATGATGGCAGGATCTTGCTGAACAGCAAGCGGATGAGCAGTCAATGACCTGTGCGGGATTTTGTGCGGTGCATTCGCGGCCATCGCGTGAGCACGCGTGCAATCGGTGTTAAACGGTGCGTGCTGTTGTCCTCCTGTGGCCTTTTGCGCACGCATCGCTTCCTGTTTGTCACTGTGTCGCGAAGATGTCACCACATAGCGTCGTTAGCTGCTCACCAGATGCGACTCGAAGGAGACAGATGATGTCGACCGAGGGTGCCGGCGCCTGCGCTCACCCGCTCGCGTTCGTCCGGGCGCAGCGTGGCTGGTCCTATCAGCGACTGGCCCGGGTGGTGGCGCGCCGCGCACGCGACCTGGGTGTGGCCAACATGGCGGCGGAGCGTCAGAAGGTCTGGCGCTGGGAACACCGGGGCGTCGTACCCGACCGGGTCTCCCAGCTCGCCCTTGCCGCTGAGCTGGGGGTCTCGGCCGAGAAGGTCGAGTCCCATCCCTGGCCCGCCTGGCTGCCGACCGGTGACGTCGTACGTACCGACTACCCGTGGAACAGCGCAGGCAGTGTGACGTCCATGATCGATGTTGTCGAAGGCGCCCTCACCGACCGTCGAGGGTTCCTCACCATCACCGGAGCGGGTGTGGCGAGCCTGGCCAACGAGTGGCTCAACCTGGAGCCCACCCGGCTCGTCGCCGCCCTGGACGGCGGTCGGGTGGACGAACAGGTGGTCCACCGCATCGAGCACAACATCCCGGGGTTACGACTGATGGACGACCGGCTCGGCGGGGAGGGCGTCCGGCGGCTTGTCGACGCCGAGCTGCGAGTGGTCACCGAACTGCTCGCCAAGGGCTCGTACACGGAAAAGATCGGGGCGAGTCTCCAACTGCTCGCCGCCGAACTCGCCCGGATCGCCGGGTGGGCATCGTTCGACGCTGGCTACCACACGAGCGCACAACGTTACTGGATCGCGGCCCTGCATGCCGCCCACGCCGCCGGGGACCGGCTGGTCGGCGCGAACATCATGAAGAACATGTCACTGCAGTGCGTCGACTTCGCCCATCCCAAGGAAGCCCTCGAACTGGCGGAAGCGGCCGTGGCGAGCAGCGGCGGCATCAGCGGACGCGTCGGCGCGATGCTCCAGATGAGGCTGGCCCGGGCGCACGCGGCACTGGGCGATCAGGCCGGATGCTTCCGCGCGCTGGCCCAGGCCGAAACGGCGGCCGACCGCTCCAGCCCGCAGGATCCGGCCTGGGCGGGCATCTTCGACGAGGGGTTCCACGCGGCCCAGCTCGGGATCTGCTACATCGATCTCGGTCAGTTGCCGCAGGCGGACCGGTGGCTGACGCACGCCCTCAAGGTGCACCCGGTCGCCCGCGCCCGTGACCACGCGACATACCTGCTCCGTCGCGCGGCCGTGCAGATCGACCTGGGCAACATCGACCACGGGTGTGCGCTCGTCCGGGAGGCGACGCCGTTCCTGGAGGCCACCCGCTCGCAGCGCAACGCGCGGCGGGCGGAGGAGGTCCGGCGCTCCCTGCGCCGGCACGCGGCGCATCCGGAGGCCCGCGAGGTGGATCAGCTCCTCGCTCGTCCCACCTGATCGTGTTCTGTCGTCTCGTCCCAGCTGGGTGGCGGCCGCCCCCACCGGAGCGGCCGCCACGGGGCGACATACGGAGGCGATGTGTGGGGACGATGTGTGGGGACGACGTATGGGGGCGGCCTGTCCGGCCCGGGTCAGCCGACGAGACGGCCGGCCGGGCGAGTCGGCTGGTCGGGCCCGCTCGCCGGCTCCACGGATGCCGCGACCTCACCCGTCTCCGGGTCGATGACGACCAGGGCGGTGTCGTCGGGCACGGTCCGTTTGACGATTGCCAGCGCGATCGGGCCGAGTTCCGCGTGCACGACGGACGTGCCCACGAACCCGACCGTCCGGCCGCCGCCGCTCACCGGGGCGCCTCGGGCGACCGTCGTGCCGTCCAGATGCAGCAGAACCATGCGTCGGGGTGGGCGGCCCAGGTTGTGCACGCGGGCAACCGTCTCCTGACCGCGGTAGCAGCCCTTGTCGAGATGGACGGCGGTGGTCAGCCAGCCGACCTCGTGCGGGATCGTCCGATGGTCGGTCTCCGCGCCCAGGCGAGGGCGGCGGTCAGCGACCCGTGCCGCCTCGAACGCGCCGACACCAGCGAGGGACGCGCCCGCGGCGACGAGCCGTTCGACCGTCCCGCGCAGCGCCCGGCGCGGGACGAGCAGGTCGAGGCCGTCGGACATCGCCCGGACGAGGATGTCGTACCCGTCCGGATCCTCCTGGCCGCCCGCACCGCCGCCGGCCACCGGGCCGTCCGTCGCGGGGGTGCCGGCCACGGGGGTGCCGGCCGGACGAGCGCCCGGGCAAGCGGGTACGGGCCCCGGGCCAGCAGGTCACCGTCGTAACCCACCGTCACATCGCGGCGGGCAGGCCGGTGGAGCGGAGGGTCGAGCGGAGCGAACGCGCTGGCCACGACGTCCACGGCGGCCGGGCCGAGGACCGACAGCACGGCGTGGTCGGCGTGGACGTCGACCGGTTCGACCCGCAGCAGGAAACGCATCGACTCCAGATAGGCGAGCAACGCGGTGCTGGTGCCCGGTTCGACGTCGAGCCAGGTGGCCGTCCCGTCGTCGGCGATCATCAGATGGTGCTCGACATGACCGTGCGGGGAGAGCACCAGCGCCTCGCTGCCCCGCATGGCCGGCAGCGCGGCGAGATGCTGGGAGGTGATGCTGTGCAGCCAGGACAGCCGGTCCACGCCGGTGATGCGCAGCACTCCGCGGTGCGAACGGTCGACGACCACCGCGCCGTGCTCGCCGACGCGTTGCTCGCGCAGCGGATCCCCGTAGTGGTCAGCGACCCCGAGGTCGGCTCCGGCGGCGGGCACGGCACCGGCGACGGCCAGCAATGGTGAGCGGTAGCGGGAGCCGTCGTCCGGGCTGCCGGGGCTGCCGGGCTCGGGCGGCCGGGTGCCGGTTGCGGGCGGGGCGATGGAGTCGGCGGTCATGGCCTGTTCAACCGGAACCCGAGCCCGCGCAGTCCCCGCACCGGCCGGCAAGCGCGACATGGCTGACGTCCACGGAGAAGTCGAAGTCGTCGCGCAGCCGGGTGACGAGGTCGGCCAGTACGTTCGAGGGGATCTCCTGTACCGCGCCGCAGCCGCCGCACACCAGGTGGACGTGCTCGGCGAGGCCGGCCGCGTGATAGGTCGGCGCGCCGTGGCTGAGATGCGCGTGCGAGACGAGATCGAGCTCCTCGAGAAGGTCCAGGGTGCGGTACACCGTTGAGATGTTGACCCCGCCCGCGGTACGGCGGACCTCCGTGACGATCTCCTCAGGGGTGGCGTGGCCGAGCCGGGTGACCGCTTCGAGAACAAGCTGACGTTGTGGGGTGAGACGGTAGCCGCGGGAACGCAGCTGTGTCTGCCAGGCGTCGTCCCCCGCCGGCCCCGCGGCCGGTGAGCCTGGGGCCTGGGCCTTCGGCGGCACAGCGGAAACCGGCGCGGTGCCGGGCGCGGCGTCGCGCCGCTGCCGGCTCTCCCGGCCTCCCGCGACGTCCACCGCCATGGGAACAAGTTTAGGCCGTGCCCGATGGATCTTCGATCGCGCGGACGGTGGTCTTGCCGTGCCACTGTCGCGACTGACTAGGGCTGTAGCTGAAAGTTATATATATGTTACTTTTTGCCGTCGCGAAGTCGTCGGCGACGCCCCGACGGTTGGTGGGGAAAAGCGGTTGCCGAGCCCGCCCCGTCCCCGTAGCGTTGTCCGTACACAGGAAGGGAGGTGGTCCAGTTTTGTGTGATAAACGGACTCGTGAGGTGACTGTCCGCTAGCCGGTCTCGTGGTCCTCACCCCTGCCGGGTGACCTGCGGGCACCGGCACCGGCGAGAACCAGGCAGGCACCGGACCTCCGGGCGTCGTCGCTGGTCCCGACGGCCCGTCGTCCCTTCTATGGGCGATGGAAACGCCCGGAGGTCTCTTTGTCTCCAGCCGTTTTGTCTCTAGCCGGGCAAGCAAGAACGTCACGTAGCGGCCGCGGTGGCAGCACGCGGTCACCGGCGGTGGACGCTTCTGGTATCTGATCGATGACTCGAACCAGAACGCCTGGGCGATCTATGCCGGTATCGGCCATCCCAGGGCCACCGACTGACACCCAGGTTGACAGCCAGGACGGCGGACGAGGGCGGACGCCAGCGGGCCGGGCGGCCAGGGCCGGGGGTACCGGTGTGGGGCGGTGAAGGGCTGGGCGTCGCGGTCGGAGCGGCCCTGAAAAGGGTCCCGGGCGGGTGCGCCACGGGCGATCCAGCCGCATCGCGGCGGCGGGTTGCGGCAGGATCGAAGTCATGCCGACGCTCGTTCTGCTCCGCCACGGCGAGAGCACGTGGAACCGAGAAAACCTGTTCACCGGCTGGGTGGATGTCGACCTTTCCGACAAGGGCCGCCAGGAGGCGGCCCGCGGCGGTGAACTGCTGCGTGACGCGGGTGTGCTCCCGGACATGGTGCACACGTCGTTGCTGCTGCGCGCGATCCGCACCGCCTGGATCGCGCTCGACACGGCCGGCCGGACATGGATCCCCGTGCACCGCTCCTGGCGCCTGAACGAACGGCACTACGGCGGCCTGCAGGGGCTGAACAAGGCCGAGACCCTGGCCGAGTACGGCGAGGAGAAGTTCACGCTGTGGCGCCGTTCCTATGACACCCCACCGCCGCCCATCGGCCCCAACCAGGTCAGTGGTGTGGACGAGCGCTACGCCGACCTGCCGCCGGACCTCGTCCCGACGACCGAGTGCCTCAAGGACGTGGTGACCCGGATACTGCCGTACTGGTACGACGCGATCGTGCCGGACCTGCGGCGCGGGAGGACCGTGCTCGTCGCCGCCCACGGCAACTCGCTGCGTGCCCTGGTCAAGCACCTGGACGGCATCAGCGACAGCGACATCGCCGCCCTGAACATCCCCACCGGCATCCCCCTGCGCTACGAACTGGACGACGACCTGCGCGTCCTGGCCTCGTCCTACCTGGACCCGGAGGAAGCGGCCAGAGCCGCCGCCGCCGTAGCCGCCCAGGGCAGGAAGAAGTAACGAACGCCGCCCCCGGGCGAGCCCCCGTGGTGCCGAACGGAGCGGTGACGTGGGAAACGTGGGCCCAGCCGGGGGCGCAAACCACGCCACCGCTCCATTCGCGCAGCCGTCGGGCTTTGCGGGGCGGCGGCTGCTCAGACGCGTTTGCCGGTGACCAGGTAGATCACACGATGGGCTACTGAGACGGCGTGGTCGGCGTAGCGCTCGTAGTAGCGGCCGCACAGGGTGATGTCGATCGCGGCCTCCATGCCGTAGGTCCATTCCGTTTCCAGCAGCACATGGAAGAGCCTGCGGTGCAGGGCGTCCATGGAGTCGTCGTCGCTTTCCAGCTCCTTGGCCAGGGCCGTGTCGTGGCCTGCGATGACCGACCCCGCCTTGGCGACGATGCGCTGCGCGACCTGGCCCATCTCCAGCAGGGTCGAGTGCAGCTCCGGTGGGACGGCGCGGCCGGGGTAGCGCCGGCGGGCCACCTTGGCGACGTGCAGCGCGAGATCGCCCATGCGTTCGAGGTCAGCCACGATACGCAGCGTGGTGACCATGGTCCGCAGGTCGGTGGCGACCGGTTGCTGGCGCGCCATTATGTCGAAGGATCGCTCCTCGATTTCGTTACGTAGCAGGTCCACGGTCTCGTCGGCCGTGATCACACCCTCGGCGAGTTGCAGATCGGCGTCGAGAAGCGCGGTTGTCGCTCGCGCCATTGCTGAAGCGACCAGGTTGGTCATCTCGACGAGTGAGGAGTTGATGCTCTCGAGCTCGTCGTGGAAGGCGTCCCGCACGGACGGCTCCTTCGTGTCTGTAGCGGTTGTCAGCCCATCGGATCACAACAGGGTGAGACGGGGACGGCTGGCAGGACGCGATCATGTTTTTTCGCACTGCCGGAAGCCGCGGATCCCCGTGGTCACTGGAACAGCGGCCGCATCCCCGGTCTGCCGGGGTGGCGACCATGCGCGTGCCGGCTCCCGGCGTTGCGAGCCGGCGTCGGCTGTCCGTGGGAAAGCCGCCGTTTCGACCTTCGGCGCGTCACACGGTGCGGGCGAACAGCGATTGCTCCTGGACATATGACCCCGAACGCCGCGCATACCCTGTCGCGATCAACGATGGTCGGCGGTGCTCGCCCCACGGTGAACACATTCTGTTGGCCGGGTGAACTCCTGACGACTATCGGCGCGGGTTGGGCGGATACGTCCACAGTCCACCTACCATTCGGCCGTGGGCGAGGGCGAGTGCAAGCGGGATGCAGGCTTCGGTCTTCCCGGTTTCGGGCCCTCCGGTTTCGGCCGTTCCGGCTTCTCCGGCTTCGGGCTCTTCGGTGGCGGAGCCAACCCGGATGCCGCCGGCCCCACGCCGCGCACCGGCCGGGCGGGTTCCGCGGCCCGTCCCGGCCCGCGACCGGTCTCGGCCCAGACACCGCCGGCCCAGACGCCGTCGGGTTCGGCATCGTCGGGTTCGGCGGGCTCGGTACCGCCGGCGCAGATACCGCCGGGCCGAGGTGCGTCCACGATCCGGGCAGGTGACAGTACCGTTGTGTCCCCGCGGCGGCGGATCCGCGATGCCGCGGCCGCGAACCCGCCGACCGCCACGCGCGCGGCGCTGCCCTCGCGGCTCGTCCGGCGCCTTGTCGACGGCCTGCCCTCCGGGCTGATCGTTCTGGACGCCGACGGCGTGGTGGTCCTGGCCAACCCGGCGGCCCACGCCATGGGGGTGATCGTCGACAGCCGTCTGGACCTGGTCGAGCTCAGCGACCTGGCCGCCCGCACCCGCGGCGACGGCGTCGACCGTGACCGGCAGCTCGACCTGCCACCCCGCCCCGAACCGCCGCTGACCCGGCCCCGTCCCGACCAGGAGGCGTTCGCCGTACGCGCTCGCACCTCGCGGCTGGACTCGGACGGCCATGTCGCCGTTATCCTCGACGATCTCACCGAGGCCCGCCGGGTGGAGGCGGTCCGCCGGGACTTCGTGGCGAACGTCAGTCACGAGCTGAAGACCCCGGTTGGCGCGCTGCACGTGTTGGCCGAAGCCGTCGCCGCGGCCAGTGACGATCCGGCGGCCGTCCGCCGGTTCGCCTCCCGGATGACGCACGAGTCCGCCCGGCTGGCCCGTCTCGTGCAGGAGATCATCGATCTGTCCCGGCTGCAGGGCGCGGACCCGCAGCCGGATCCCCGGCCGGTGCAGGTGTCGGTGGTGCTGGCCGAGGCGCTCGACCGCACCCGGCTGGCCGCCGCCGCCCAGGAGATCACCGTCGCGGTGATCGGCGACAGCGACTTCGTGGTCAGCGGAGACGAGGGGCAGCTGGTCACAGCGCTGGCGAACCTGCTGGACAACGCGGTCACCTACTCCCCGCCGGGGACCCGCGTCGTCGTCGGGGTCCGACGCGCCGGCGACACCGTGGAGCTCTCGGTTGCAGACGAGGGCATCGGCATCGCCGAGAAGGACCTGGAGCGGGTCTTCGAGCGCTTCTACCGGGCGGACCCGGCGCGTTCCCGCACGACCGGCGGCACCGGGCTGGGCCTGGCGATCGTGAAGCATGTCGCGACGAACCACGGGGGAAGTGTGAGCGTGTGGAGCTCCGAGGGGGCCGGGTCGACGTTCACGATCAGACTGCCGCTGCTGCTGGCCGACGCTGATACCGAGATCGATACCGACGTCGAGATCGATACTGACGTCGAGCGCGGACGTGACAACGACGATGGACGACTGACGGATGACGACTGACCGACGGACGACCGACGCCTGACTGACGCCTGACTGACGCCTGACTGACGGACGGATGACGGACGGATGACGAAGGAGTGTGACGCGTGACCCGCCTGCTGGTCGTGGAGGACGAGGAGTCGTTCTCGGACGCGTTGTCGTTCATGCTGGAACGGGAGGGTTTCGACGTCGCGGTGGCCGCCGACGGGCTGGCCGCGCTGACCGAGTTCGAGCGGCACGGCGCCGATCTCGTCCTGTTGGACCTGATGCTGCCGGGCCTGTCCGGTACGGAGGTCTGCCGGGCGCTGCGGCAGCGGTCGACCGTCCCGGTGATCATGTTAACAGCCCGCGACAGCGAGATAGACAAGGTCGTCGGCCTGGAACTCGGCGCGGACGACTACGTCACCAAGCCGTTCTCCGCCCGTGAGCTGGTCGCCCGTATCCGCGCGGTGCTGCGCCGCCGCGGTGAGATCGACGAACGCGTCACGGCGACGCTGGAGGCCGGTCCGGTGCGGATGGACGTCGAACGCCATGTCGTCACGGTCGCCGGCGCCTCCGTCCCACTGCCGCTGAAGGAGTTCGAGCTGCTGGAGATGTTCCTGCGCAACGCCGGCCGGGTCCTCACCCGCGGTCAGCTGATCGACCGCGTCTGGGGGTCGGACTACGTCGGGGACACCAAGACCCTCGACGTCCACGTCAAGCGTCTGCGTACCAAGATCGAGGGCGAGCCCGGGAACCCGCGCCACCTGGTGACCGTCCGGGGTCTGGGGTACAAGTTCGAGCCCTGACACCGGTGGCCTCTTCGCATCTTCGCCTCTCCGGTGATACGGCTGTGATCTTTCCGTGACGATTCCGATCCTCTGATCGGCGTTCCGGCCTGACAGCGGCGATCACTTGTGTACGTTGGTCAGGTGAGGGCTCCGCCCGGCCGGGTCGCTGTGCGTACCTGATCACTGTCATGGTGGTTCGCCGTCGCTGTCATGGTGGTCCGCCGGGCGCGTTGTCCGCCGGCTGCCGGTACTGGTCTGGTTCGCTGGATGCCGGTGCCGGCCGGCCGTGGCCGGCTCGATGCACGACCGGGAGTGGATGCGTGAAGTTTGGCCACGCGACGAGGGGGACGCACACCCTCCGCCCGCTGTCCGATTTTCCCGATGTTTCCGTCCTGCTCGATCTGACCGATCTGGATGGTCCGGCCGGTCCGGCTGGTCCGGTCGGGTTGCCGGTTGCCGTGCGGGTGAGCTGCCAGTGTGTCCGATGTCACTGAAGCCCGTGTCCGAGGCCGCCGCCGTCGAGATCCCCGCCGCCACCCGGCCCGGGGCCGGTGAGCCGCCCGTGACGCTGCCCGCGCCGGCCTCCTTCGACGGTGGCCAGCAGCCCCCGCCCCATCATGATCATGCTGTCCCGCACGTCGCCGTCCCGCCGGTCACCGGCCGGATGCGCCTCGGCGTGATCGACATCGGCTCGAACACCGTGCACCTGCTGGTGGTGGACGCCCATGTCGGTGGCCAGCCGCTGCCGGCCGCCAGCGCGAAGGTCCCGCTGCGGCTGGTCGAACTTCTCGACGGTGACGGAGCCCTCTCCGCCGAGGGTGAGCGGATCCTGACCGACTGCATCATCGACATGAGCGCGCGCGCCGACGAGCTCGGCGTGGACGATCTTGTGGTGTTCGCCACTTCTGCGCTGCGGGACGCTACCAACAGTGAGGATGTCCTGGCTCGCCTGCGGGCCGCCAGCGGGGTCGCGCTCGCGGTCCTGCCAGGGCAGGACGAGGCCCGGCTGACCTTCCTGGCGGTGCGGCGCTGGTTCGGCTGGAGTGCCGGCCGGCTGCTCGCGCTCGACATCGGCGGCGGCTCCCTGGAGATCGCGGCCGGGATGCACGAGGACCCCGATGTCGTGTCCTCCCTGCCGTTGGGGGCCAGCCGACTCACCCGGGACTGGTTCACCAACGACCCGCCGAAACGCTCCGAGGTGACGGCCCTGCGGCGCTACGTCCGGGCGCACATCGCCCCGGTCGTCTCCAGGCTGTACGTGGTCGGCGAGCCCACCAGGGCGGTGGCGACGTCGAAGACCTTCCGGTCGCTGGCCCGGATCGCCGGCGCGGAGCCCTACAGCCGCGGCCCGTACGTCCGCCGGGTCCTGCGCCGGGACGCGTTGCGCGAGATATCCGCGCGGCTGTGCCGGCTGTCCGCCGCCGAACGGTGTGATCTGCCCGGGGTGTCGGCCGACCGCGCGGGCCAGTTGGCCGCCGGGTCCGTGGTCGCCGACGAAGCCCTCGACCTGCTGAACCTGGACGAGGTCGAGATCTGCCCGTGGGCGCTGCGGGAGGGCGTCATCCTGCGCAGGCTGGACTGGCTGACCTCTGCGTGATCTTCAAATGATCTTCACGTGATCCCCGCCCGATCCCCGTACGGTCGCTCCCGGTATCCGGGCTGATACCTCGCTGTTCCGAGTCAGGCGTCGATCGCCGCACACAGGCACTACTCTGGAGGGATGTCCGAGGCGCAGACCCCAGCGCCGCGGCTCGGGGACGCCGAGGTCGCGGACAACCGTGGCGCAGGTTTGTGGCAGCCGACAGCGGATTCCGCTGGTCCGCCCCCTGACACCGGGTACCCGACCTTGCTCACGCCGCGTGGCGGTGGGCGTGCCATCGCACGGGTGCCCTCGGCCAGGGTGGCGCTGTCGACCGCGTCGACGTATCCGGAGTCGACGGCAGCAGCTTTCGAGATGGCCACCCGGCTTGGCTACGACGGCGTAGAGATCATGGTGTGGACGGATCCGGTGAGTCAGGATCCGGAAGCCCTGCGGCGGCTTTCCGACTATCACGGCATCCCGATCCTGGCGATCCACTCCCCGTGCCTGCTGCTCACCCAGCGAGTCTGGGGAGTCGAGCCGTGGGCGAAGCTGCAACGGGCCCGCACCGTCGCGGAGACGCTGCGGGCACCGACCGTCGTCGTCCACCCGCCGTTTCGTTGGCAGCGTGACTACGCCCGCGACTTCGTCGAGGGCATCGAACGGATGGCGAACGAGACGGACATCCGCTTCGCCGTCGAGAACATGTTCCCGTTGCGGGCCCGCGGGCGGGAGGTGTCCGCGTACGCGCCGGACTGGTCGCCCGTGGGTGACGACTACCGGCACGTCACCCTGGACCTGTCGCACACCAGCGTGTCCCGCTCCGACGCGCTCGCCATGGCCGACGAGTTGGGCGATCGGCTGGTCCACGTGCACATGGCCGACGGGATCGGCCTGGCCAAGGACGAGCACCTGGTGCCCGGCCGCGGCAACCAGCCATGCGCCGACCTGCTGGAACGGCTCGCGGCTCGGGGCTTCGACGGGACGGTCGTCGTGGAGATCAACACTCGCCGCGCGGAATCCCGGGCGCAGCGGGAGGCCGACCTCGCCGAGGCCCTGGCGTTCACCCGCCTCAACCTCGCGGCCGCCCCCGTCACCGCGGCCGGCCGCCTGCCCTGACGTTACGGTTACGGTCCGGGGCGCCGCTGGTCCGGGTGCTGTCGTCGGGCCGGTCGGCGATACCGGCGAAGTACCGGAGGCAGGAAGTACCGGGGACAAACAGCGACGAACAGCCGTATCCATCCCGCGTGACGGTGTCACCATGCGGTAATGAGCGCCAGATCGCTTTTCGACCCGATGGTGGACGCCTACGACGCCGCCCGGCCATCCTATCCCGATCAGCTGTTCAAGGATCTGGAATGGCTGGCCGGACGTGAGCTGGCCGGCGCGGACATCCTCGAGGTCGGTGCCGGAACGGGTATAGCCACCCGTGACCTGCTCGCGCGCGGCGCCCGGGTGATCCCGGTGGACCACAGCTCGGTCATGCTCGGCCGACTGCGGGAACGCACCCCCGAGATCGGCGTGGTACGCGCCGACGGTGAGGCGCTGCCGTTCTCCGGCGCAGTGGCGGACCTCGTCTGCTACGCCCAGGCGTGGCACTGGGTACGGGTGCCGGTGGCCGCGGCCGAGGCAGCACGGGTGCTGCGTCCCGGCGGCGCGCTCGCGGTCTGGTGGAACGACGTCGACGGCGAGGACCTACGCTGGTGGGAGCGTCAACAGCGGCGTCTGGAGGCGATGAGCCCCGGCTACCGGCGCGACTACCGCACCCGCCCCTGGGCGGACGAACTGCGCTGGACGGGCCTGTTCACCGAGGTTGTGATGGTTTCCGGCCGCTGGAGCCGGACGCTCCCGCTGGACCGGTACGAGCTGTGGCTGCGCTCGAAGTCGTACGTCCAGGCGATCGGGGACCGGCTGGAGGACTTCCTGGACGCCGAGCGGCGCTCCCTGCTGAAGGCTTTCCCCGACGGCCTGATCACCGAGCCCTTCCACACGATCCTGACCGTGGCCCGCATACCACCCTCCACCCCGTCATAAGC
>NZ_CAAAFS010000323.1:0-8534 GCF_900634755.1 Protofrankia symbiont of Coriaria myrtifolia | reverse complement strand
ACAGGGGGTGGCCCGGCGGCCGTTCGAGTACCAGATGCTGTACGGGGTCCGCCCCGGAGAGCAGCGGCGCCTCGCCGAAGCCGGTGAGACGGTACGGGTCTATGTTCCATGCGGGCGCGAGTGGTACGGCTATCTGATGCGGCGGCTGGCCGAACGCCCGGCCAACCTGCTGTTCTTCGCACGCGCGTTGCGCTCCACCTCGTGAGCGCGACGGGTGGGCGGAGGCGAGTGCCGACACCGCGGCGGTGACGGACAGGAGCAGTTGCGGTGGCTGACAGTTTGACAACGGACAGTCACAGCGACAGGCGGTTGCGGCGGCGGACGGTGACGATAGCGGACGGTGGGGGAGCGGCGCGGGAATCGGTGGCAGCCACGCGTGGGTCAGTTACGTGCAGGTTGGTTACGCCAGGGCCGGTCGCGTACGGGTCGGACCGGGGAGAGCCGGATTGACAGGAGCCAGGTTGACAGGAGAGTCAGGTTGACGAAGATGCTCTGCCTGGGGTCGGGGATGCTCCGCCAACAGGAGGGATGTTCATGACGATCGCGATCCTCGGCGCCGGCAGGCTCGGCGAGGCGCTGCTGTCGGGGATGCTGCGCTCCGGGCACGATCCCGCGGATCTGTTCGTGACGGCGCGCCGGCCGGAGCGCGCCAGGGAACTGTCCGCCCGCCACGGGGTCGAAGCGGTCTCCAACCCGGCCGCGCCCACCCGGGCGGACGTGCTGATACTCACGGTCAAACCGCAGGACATGACCGCGCTGGTCGGCGAGATCGCCGGTGTCGTCACACCGGATCATCTGGTGATCTCGGTGGCGGCCGGTGTCACCACCGCGTTCCTGGAGCACCGGCTCGCCGCCGGCACGCCGGTGGTGCGGGTGATGACGAACACCCCCGTGCTGGTGGACGAGGCCATGTCGGCGATCTCGGCCGGTGCCCATGCCGGCGAGGAGCATCTGCGCCGCACCGAGAAGCTGCTGGCGCCGGTCGGCAAGGTCGTCCGGGTGCCGGAGGCGCAGCAGGACGCCGTGACGGCCCTCTCCGGCAGCGGCCCGGCCTATTTCTTCTACCTGGTCGAATCCATGATCGACGCGGGTATCCTGCTGGGGATTCCGCGGGGGGTCGCGGCGCAGTTGCTGGTGCAGACCGCGGTGGGGGCGGCTGTGATGCTGCGCGACTCCGGCGAGCATCCGGTGCTGCTGCGGGAGGCGGTGACCTCCCCGGGCGGCACGACGATCACCGCTATCCGGGAGCTGGAGAAGCACGGCGTCCGAGCGGCCCTGCTGGCCGCGATCGAAGCGGCCCGTGACCGTTCCCGGGAACTGGCCAGCCCCGCCTGACCGAACCCCGCCCGAACGCGAAAACCCCGCCAGGGCGCCAGGGGCGTCGTCGAACGGAGCCGTGACGTGGAAGACGCAGGGTGTGCGGGGGGTGAAACCACGTCATCGCTCCGTTCGCGTACTCGTCCGTCCGCGGGGGAGGCGGTGGCCGTGCCACGTCGTCCGGTGGAGCGGGTAGGCTCGGCCGGTAGTTCGTTCGGCTTTCCTTCCAACAGATCGGTCGGGTTCGTGGGTTCGGTTATCAAGAAGCGTCGCAAGCGCATGGCCAAGAAGAAGCATCGCAAGCTCCTCAAGCGGACCCGCGTTCAACGGCGCAACAAGAAGTAGCTAAACGATTACTTCGAGTTTCTTCCGTTGCCGGCTTGTCATGAAGCAGGCCGGTTCGTCCGGATATCGGACGGTAGACGGTGACGGTGAATGCCGGGCGCGGGAGGCCGGACGCATCGCAACGGGCTCGCCGTAGCCGGATGCCGGCTGCGCCGTGTCCGCTGGACGCTGGTCGGCCAGGGCGGTGATCCGGGCGGTATCCCGTGTGCTGTAAGCGCAACCGGGTCTCCGCCCGTGGGTCTCCGTCCGAGGCTTCCCGCCCGGCGCGACTGGCGGTCCGCACCGTCGTCATGCGACGGCACGGGTCCCCGGTCGCGCCGCGTGAGGTGTCGGCGATTCCGCTGTCGGCGATGACCCTGCTACGCCTTGGTCGCGTCGCAGGGGGTTCGGCTGTCCTGTCTCGCGGAGAGCCTTCTGGATCATCATCCGGATCGGCCGCCGGCATCCACCAGGCATCCATCGGGTGCGCTCTGGTTGTCGTTGCCGGCGGGTCTTTCGGTGACATCGTCGGTACCATCCGTTTCCGTACTGACGTTCAGCGCTTTCCCGTTGCTACCTTTTGCGTTCGGTTGCCTACCTGGCGTTCTGTGTTCGGTTGTGCGGTCGGTGTTCCCGGCCCGGCAGCGCCGCCAGGCCGAGTGATGTCACTGGATGTGACCTGCGAATCGTTGTCGGGCGAGACCGACGGAATCGTTACCGGATGAACCCGCGGTGACGCCTCGAGTTATGCTGCCCCGGCAATGTCGACGTTGGTGAACGTCGACCAATAGGACGCAACGCCATGTACTCCACGATGTTTCTGGCGTGACAACGCCAGGGCGTAGCATGGGCTCGGGTATCGGGGCAGGGGGCGACGAGAAATGCGACCACGCTGCGTGCTGGTGACCGGTGTTTCCCGGCCGCTCGGCGCACAGGTGGCGAGTGTCTTCGCGGCCGATCCGGAGATCGAGAATGTGATCGGGGTCGATACCGTGCCGCCCCGCGACGATCTCGGCCGGACCCAGTTCGTACGCGCGGACATCCGTAATCCGCTGATCGCGAAAGTAATCAGTGCCGCCGCTGTCGACACCGTCCTTCATCTGAATGTGATCGCCACTCCGCTCGGAGCCGGTGGCCGGGCCGCGATGAAGGAAATCAACGTCATCGGCACCATGCAGCTCCTCGCCGCCTGCCAGAAGGCGCCGAGCGTCACAAAGGTGATCGTCAAGTCCACCACGACGATTTACGGATCATCACCCTCCGATCCGGCGCTGTTCACCGAGGAGATGGAGCCGCGCAGTCTGCCCCGCGGCGGTTACAGCAAGGACGCCCTGGAGGTCGAGGGATACGTCCGGGGTTTCAGCCGCCGGCGGCCCGATGTCACCGTCAGCGTGCTGCGATTCACCAATGTCATCGGCCCCGGTATCGACAGTCCGCTGACCCGGTACCTCGAGCTGCCGGTCGTCCCGACGGTGCTCGGTTTTGATCCGCGCCTCCAGCTCCTGCACAGCGAGGACGCGCTCGCCGTGCTCATGCAGGCCGCCGTCGAGGACCATCCGGGCACGTTCAACGTCGCCGGGGACGGCGTTCTCCTGCTCTCCCAGGCCGTGCGGCGAGCCGGGCGCGTGCCCCTGCCGGTGCCGTCCCCGGCCGTGGTCACGTTGGGAAACCTGGTCCGCAGATCCCGGCTGCTGGACTTCTCCGCCGAACAGCTCGGCTTCCTCGCGCACGGGCGCGCGGTCGACACCACCCGGTTGAAACACGTATTCAACTACATCCCGCGGTTCACGACGCTGCAGACCTTCGACGACTTCGTACGGGACCGTCCGATGCGTTTCGCGATCGACCATGACGCCGTGGTCCGGCTGGAGCGGACCCTGTTGGACGTGCTCGCGCGTCGCAGGCTGGTCGGGACGTCATGACCAGCCTGATCAGGACCTCACGACCGTCGTCACCGCCTTTGGGCGGCTTCCGCGGTGGGCAGGGAGAAGGGCGTGCGGAAGACGGACCGGAGCTGGACGGGAGACAGATGAGATGAACCCGGTCATGACAGTGACCATCATGCGATATCCCCCGTACGGTCCGGCCCGGCAGACGTGGGCCGTGGGTTGGCAGGCCGCTGGATAGCGGCGTTCGACCGGCGAGCGGGCTGTCGGGGACGTGGGCCGGGCAGGTGGTTGTCCCACCAGTACCGGCCGACCGAGGAGCGCGCGGCCGCACCAGCGGCCACACAGGCGTCGCGATCAGGTGCCGCGCACCCGCGGGTCCCGAAAAAGCCGGGGAGCCCGAGGCCCACCCGGGGAATCCAGAACACCCTGGCAGCTCACACAGAGTATCAGGGCAAGTCCGGTGAAAAGGTGGTCACGGATGTGAGTGAGGCGCGCATCATCCCGCTGGGCAGTAAGGACGCCCGCATCCGGGCGAGCGGTGGCGCGACGGAACGCCGTTCCCGGTCGCAGGGCCCGACAGAGGGCGCTCACGACGACTCGGCCGCCGTGAGCGGCACCGACGCCGGTGGGCCGGTCGGCGGCGGGCGTGCCGCCGACCGGCGGGCCGAGGGCTCCGGCCCGGACCCGCGCCGGAGCGACCCGCCCACGTCAGCGACGGCGGTACCAACGGAGACGCGGACGGCCGCGGAGCGTTCCGGCGGCCAGCGGTGGGGTGACGCCGGTCCCCCGAGCGGCCGGGACTCGGCGCGCCGGGCCCCCGCCCGTCCGGACAGCGCCCGTCCGGACAGCGCCGGCGTGACAGGCCCCGGCGGGGCCGGCGCGCGGGGCCCGGCGGTTTCCAGGGAGTCCCGGGCATCCTGGGAATCCCCGGGGCCCGGGGAGTTCCTCACCCCGGAGGCCGGCGATACGTGGGCCTCGAAGGAGCGGGCGGGTGTTTTCGGTCTGAACGCTCCCGCCGACGATGACGTCGGCGCCGGGCCGGCGTCCGTGTTGCCGTCCGAGCCGTTGGCCAACGCGGGCAGCCTGGAACGGGCGCTCGCGGGTTTTCTCGCGTTCCTGCGGCGCCGGATCACCGGCGACTACGTGGTCGACGAGCACGGTTTTGACCCGGACCTGACCGAGAACGTCATCGCGCCGCTGCTGCGTCCGGTCTACCAGAACTACTTTCGGGTCGAGACGCGCGGTCTGGAGAACGTTCCGGACACCGGTGGCGCGCTGATCGTGGCCAACCACTCCGGTACCCTGCCGCTGGACGCGATCATGACCTCGCTGGCGATAATGGACCATCATCCAGCCCACCGGCACCTGCGGATACTCGCCGCGGACCTGGTGTTCTCCGTGCCGTTCCTCGCACCGCTGGCGCGCAAGACCGGTAACACCCTCGCCTGCCAGGCCGATGCCGAACGGCTGCTTGCCGGTGGCCATCTGGTGGGGGTCTGGCCGGAAGGTTTCAAGGGGATCGGCAAGCCGTTCAGCGAACGCTACAAGCTGCAGCGTTTCGGCCGCGGAGGTTTTGTCTCGGCCGCCCTGCGCACGGGCGTCCCCATCATTCCGTGCACGATTGTCGGGGCCGAGGAGATCTACCCGATGATCGGAAACTTCCGGACGTTCGCCCGACTGCTCGGGCTGCCCTATCTGCCGGTCACCCCGACATTTCCGTGGCTGGGGCTCCTCGGCCTGGTACCGCTGCCGTCGAAATGGTTCATCGAGTTCGGCGAACCGGTGGAGACGGAATCGCCGAACCCGGCGGCGGCCGAGGACCCCATGCTGGTGTTCGAGCTCACGGACCGCATCCGGGAGACGATTCAGCATTCCCTCTACGGACTGCTGATGCAACGTCGGTCGGTATTCTTCTGATCTGTGACGACCATGGACGGGCGGCGGATGAGCTGGTGGCGCGCAAGGTCGCGGCGGACCTGGGTGGGCCGCGGCCTCACCGCTGGCTATCTACTGTCGGTGACCGCCGCGGTCGCGGTCCTGGTCGTCATAGGCGATCTTTTTCTGGCGGTGTGGCTGGCCGTCATCGAGGTGGCCTCGGTGCTGTCGATCGTCTGGGTGACGCGGCGGGCCGAGCCGTCGCCGGAGCAGGCCCGACGCACCACCCGGCTGGGCACACCGAACGATCCCGGCATGCCCAGCGGCCGCCGGTAGGCGTCCCCGGTCTCCGGTCTCGGTGTGGCCCGGCCGTCCAGAAGGTGGCAGGCCGTCCGGCGGTCAGCTGGTCGCGCCGATGTAGCGGCGTCGCAGCGCCATACCGGCCGCCACCCCGCCGGCGAGCGCGCCCATCCCGGCCGCTGTCGGCACACCGATCCGGGCTGCCTTCCTGGCGGTGCGGAAGTCTTTGATCGGCCAGTCCCGCTCCCGGGCGACGGCCTTGAGATCGGGATCAGGATTGATCGCGACGGGGTGGCCGACCAGCGACAGCATGGGCAGGTCGTTGATCGAGTCGGAGAAGGCCCAGCATCGGGAAAGATCCAGTTGTTCGCGTTCGGCGAGCGCGCGCACCGCGGCGGCCTTGGCCGGGCCGTGCAGCGGCTCCCCGACGAGATGGCCCGTGTAACGTCCGTCCACGACCTCGCTGACCGTTCCGAGCGCGCCGGTGAGCCCGAGCCGCCGGGCGATGACCGAGGCGAGTTCCACCGGGGTGGCCGTGACGAGCCACACCCGCTGCCCGGCGTCGAGATGTTGCTCGGCCAGGGCCCGGGCGCCGGAGTAGATCCGTTCCGCCATCCGTTCGTCGTAGATCTCCTCGCCGAAGCGGACGATCTCGGCGACCTCGCGGCCGGCGACGAACGCGAGCGCGGCCTCCTTGACGTCGCGTATCCCGTCGGTGTTCTCCTGCCCCAGGACCCGGTAGGTGACGTGCTGCCAGCCGAACCGCAGCAGGTCGCGGGACTGGAAGAAGTCGCGCGCGGCCAGTCCGCGCGCGAAGTAGAAGATCGACGCCCCCATCATCATGGTGTTGTCCACGTCGAAGAAGGCCGCCGCGGTCGGGTCCGGCGGCGCCTTGGCCGTCTGGTCGGCGGCCACCTTCAGGGCAGCGGCGGCGGCGGCTTCGGCATCCGCCGCGCGGGCCTTGTCGTCCGCCGACCGTTGCGGGCGTGGTCGAAACCGCATCATGATCTCCTGGGCGTGGGCGGCGCGGGGAGGGAGCGTGCTGTCACGGTGACCCGCGAGTTGCCACCGTTGTCACGGTGACCTGGGAGCTGCCACCGTGCTGCCACGGTGACCTGGGAAGAAGCGTTGACGTGCGAAGCGTACGGTGCGAACGGTTCGCGGCGGCGTACCAGCGCATCCACCCGGCGCATCCACGGTTCGCGAGCGCCCGGACGCCCACCGCCCGCGGTGGCACCGGAAGCCTACCCGCCACCGGGCGTACGGTTAGCGTCCAGCGGGCCACCGCCCGTGGCGGTACCGGGATGTCCGCTGCCCGCGGCGCGGCGCCAGCCGCGACGAGTCCCGCCGGCTGCGCTGGCCATGGCGAGGGATGTGCCGGCTGCGCCGGCTCTGTGGCGAGTTGGCGCCGGCCGCGGTGCGCTGTGGGTGGTTCAGGCCGGGTTCTCCTGGAGCCGCCGGGCCAGCGAGCGTACGGCCCGGTACTGGAGAGCCTTGATCGCGCCCTCGTTCTTGCCCATCGCCAGCGCGGTCTCCCGGACGGAGAGCCCTTCGACGAAGCGCAGCACCACGCATTCCTGCTGGTCGGGGCTGAGCGTGCGGACGGCGTCCATGAGAGCCCGGCCGGTGATGATGGCCAGCACCGACTCCTCCGGCCCGGACACGACGTGATCCCGCCCCGCCGAGAGGATGTCGTCGGTGGGGAACTCCAGCTGGGCCTGCCGGGACTTCCGGGAGTCGATGATCAGGTTTCGGGCGATGGTGATGAACCAGGCGCCGATGTCACGTCCCTGCCAGGTGAAGGTCCTGATGCCGCGCAGCGCGCGCAGGAAGGTCTCGCTGACGATGTCCTCGGCCGCCGTCCAACTGCCGATCCGGTAGTAGACGTAGCGGAAGACCATCTCCATGTAGAGGTCGTAGAGTTCCCCGAACGCCTCGCCGTCGCCCTGCTGGGCGTTGCGCACCAGGGCCGCGAGCGCGGCGTCGGGTCGGTGGGCGTTCGACGGCGACTCGTCGGGCACGGGCGTCCCGTGGTCGACCAGGCCGTCGGGGGAGGCGGACTGGGTCGTCTGCCGGCCGGGCGAGGCCCCTCCCGCCGAATGGGCCATGGGGGGGCCGACCGGCGTGGTCGCACGGAGTACGAGCATGATGCGGGCCAGTTCGGCGCGTAGCGCCGCGAAACAGGTGGGATCGGCACGCGGCACCACGACCCGGGCGGAGCCGGCGCGCGGCGCCGCCCAGCCGCGGAGATCGAGAGCCGGTTGCGCCCACGGCGGGTTCACGTCGATGATCGGTCCGCGGTGCCGCGGGCGACGACGGACATCGGGCCGGGCCTCGGGCCGTCCACCGGGTAGGGGACCTCGCTTCCGCGCCCCCGCGACGTTCGGGAAAGGGCGGACGGCATACTGGCTCCAAAGATCGAGGAGGCCCGGCGGGGCGTGGCGTGGCCCGCTCGAGAGCCGGGATCCTCCGGTGGGTGTCGGATCAGGTCGGACGAAACCGACGGCGACGCGGCCGCTTTCTGCTCCTCTCGGGTCAGGGGCGTCGTCAAGGGCGTCAAGGTGTGTCAACGGCCAGAGACGGCCTGGTCAGCAACCCGGGGATCGGAGACCAGGGGACCGCGCGGCGATCCGACGAGCGCCCCTCCCGCGCGACCGGAGTCATCGAGTCGTCCGGGGACCTGGATCTGCCGCATCTCCCGGATCCGACAGGAACTCCGCGCGCGGGAAGAACATGATCGCGCTACCTTTGATCCTCCGGAACCCTTTGGAAAGTTGAGTGTAGCCAACGACCTGCCGGCGGGCATGGGGAGTGAGGCGAAGATGCACT
>NZ_CAAAFS010000322.1:0-17840 GCF_900634755.1 Protofrankia symbiont of Coriaria myrtifolia | reverse complement strand
CGTCATCATGCGCCGGGACGAAGTGCTTTTCCGGCTTTGTTGCCCGGGTGGGGGATCTTTTCGGTTCAGACGCCTTTTGATGATCGAAACGGATGGTCGCGGCGATGGTGAGGGTTTCCGCGGGCCGAGGCACCGGCGGTGGCGCTGACGGCGCGAACGGGGCTGCCGCCGGCACTGGTGCCGGCGCGCGGGCGGCGGATCGACAGATCACCCTGCTGGTCCGGGCCGGCTGCCACCTGTGCGCCGACGCCCGCGCCGCGGTGATCCGGGTGGCGGCCGACACCGGCGCCGGCTGGACAGAGGTCGACGTCGACACCTCGGCCGAGCTCGCCGACGCCTATGGCGACCGCGTCCCGGTGGTTCTCGTCGACGGGCGGGAACACGGCTACTGGCGGGTCGAGGAGGCCCGTCTGCGGCGCGCGCTGACCGTCGGCCGCTGGGGGTGGTCCAGGAAATAATCACGGGTCGAGCTCACGGTGTCCCCACGTGCAAGATCATGTCAACTTCGTGAAGTCCTTCACGAAGTCGTAAACTCGCCCCGACAGCCGTCCACCGGCGTCGTTCGACCGCGAGACCGACCGTGGCGCCCACCGCGGAGCCGGTCGCGGAGCACTGTGGGGCCGCGCGCCCGGCGTCGTCGGTGGCCGGGCGTCTCGAGTGGGGCGGGAGCCGTACATGACTGAGCTTCGGCGGGCGGCCGGCGCTGCCCGTGGACGCTCGTCCGTGCCCGAGGCGACGGTCGCCCGTCTTCCGCTGTACCTGCGGGTCCTCACCTCACTGGCCGACCGGGCGGTCCGCACGGTCTCGTCCGAGACGCTGGCGAAGGCGGCCGGCATGACCTCGGCGAAGGTTCGCAAGGACCTGTCCTACCTGGGTTCGTACGGGACGCGCGGCGTCGGCTACGACGTCGACTTCCTGCTCGGCCGCATCGCCGCCGAACTCGGGCTGACCGAGGACCGCACGGTCGTGCTGGTCGGGGTCGGCAACCTCGGCCACGCACTCGCGGGATACGCCGGTTTCCGGTCCCGGGGATTCCGCGTGGTCGCCCTGCTCGACGTCGATCCCGACCGGATCGGCGAGTCCGTCGGCGGCGTCGCGGTCAGCCCGCTCGACGAGATGGAAGCACTTGTCGAGCGCAACCAGGTGACGATAGGTGTCATCTGCACGCCGGCCGCGGCCGCGCAGGCAGTGTGTGACCGCCTTGTCTCCGCGGGAATCACGAGCATCCTCAATTTCGCGCCGATCGCGTTGTCGGTGCCGGTGGGAGTGGACGTGCGCAAGGTTGATCTCGCCGTGGAACTGCAGATCCTGTCGTTCCACGAGGCTCGCAAGCGTTCGGCGCCGGCCACGGGTGGTGTGGCCGCACCCACGCGTTCACCCGGACGCCGGGCCGGGGGCCGCTCCGGTGAGTCCGACGACCCCCGGCTGGCCATGGTGACCCGTGCGCCCACCGGGCCGCCGACGCTGGGGACGCGGGGCACCGGCCCACTGGTGGGCACGACCGGGGGGACGAGCGGGGCCGTGACCGGAGCCGTGACCGGCGCCAAGACCGGGGGTGAGGCGTCATGAGCCTGCTGGTCGTCGGTCTCAACCACCGCAGCGCACCCACGTCCACCCTGGAGAAGGCCGCGGTGCCGGACGACGACGTCCCGAAGGTCCTCCACGACCTGTCGCAGGCCGGATCCGTTGCGGAGAGCGTGGTGCTCTCGACATGTAACCGCACCGAGATCTACGCCGAGGTGGAGACCTTCCACGGCGGCGTCGCCGACGTCTCCGACCAGCTCACCCGGATCACCGGCACCCAGCTGGCGGATCTTGCCCCGCATCTGTACGTCCACCACGAGGCACGGGCCGTCGGCCACCTCTTCTCGGTCGTCTGCGGGCTCGACTCGATGCTGGTGGGGGAGACGCAGATCCTCGGGCAGGTCCGGTCGGCCTTACGCGTGGCCCAGGCCGAGGCGAGCGTCGGCGCCACCCTTGAGGGCCTGTTCCAGACGGCCCTGCGGGTCGGCAAGCGGGCGCACAGCGAAACCGCGATCGGCACCGCCGGGGCGTCGATCGTCTCCGTCGGGGTACGGCTGGCCGCGGGCGAGTGGGGGCCGCTACCCGCCGACGCGCCCGGCCCCTTACCCGGAAGCATGCCAGCCGGGAACGCGCCCGCCGACGGCGCACTGGCCGGCCGGCGCGTCCTGCTCGTGGGCGCGGGAGCGGTGGGGGCGCTGGCCGCGGCGGTCGTACGGCGGGCCGGCGCGACCGATCTCGTCGTCGCGAACCGTACCGCGGCGCGGGCCCGCCGAATCGCCGACACCTACGGCGCCGAGGTGATTCCGCTCACGCACCTGGCGGACGAGCTGAGCCGGGCCGACCTGGTGATCTCCTCGACCGGCGCGTCCGGGCTGATCCTGACCCAGGGTGTGGTGGCCGACGCGCTGGCCCGCCGCGACGGCCAGCCGCTGGTGCTGCTCGACCTCGCGCTCCCGCGGGACGTCGACGTGGCCGTCCGCGAGTTGCCCGGCGTCGCCCTCATCGATCTCGAGACGCTGCGGACGGTCCTTGAGGGCCAGCAGGCGGTCAGCGACGTCGAGTCGGTGCGGACCCTGGTGGCCTCCGAGGTCAGCGCCTATCTCGACCGCCGCCGCGCGCACCGGGTCGCCCCGACCGTGGTGGCGCTGCGGGCACAGGCCGCCGCCGTCGTCCGGGAGGAGCTCCTGCGGCTGCACACCCGGCTGCCCAATCTCGACGCGCGCGACTGGGCCGTGGTCGAGGGGGCGGTGCGCCGGGTGGCGGACAAGATCCTGCACGCGCCGACGGTGCGGGTCCAGCAGCTTGCCGCCGCCCCCGGCGGTGATTCCTACGCCGAGGCGTTGCGGGAACTGTTCGATCTGCCCCGGGACGCTCCCGCGGTGGTCTCGGTACCCGATCTGCCGGAGGCGCCGTAGCGGGCGGTCGTGGCCGGCGCGGGCGCGTCGTCCGGCGGCCGCAATACGAGGCTCGGCGGGGAGTCGCGCGGCGGATGACCCAGTGGGTGACGCGACGGGTGGCCCGGTGGATGACTCAGTGGCCTCGGGGATGGCTCAGCGGCCCGGTGGATGACGCAACGGCACAAACCCGGTCCGGGACTGAATATCCCGCCGATACGAGGTAACGTCGATACTCGGATAAGGGCTGCGCCGATAGGCGCGCTGGGTCAGTGGGCACTGGGTCAGTGAGTGCTGGATCAGTGAGCAGGGTTCGGTGGCGCATCGCGAAGCGATGTACGAGCTGCCCGGGGCCGTGGATCCGGCAGAGCCCGTCGACAGGCACCAGAGTTGTCCCGTTCCGCGGGGCGGGATGTCACGGGCGGGAGCGTTCAACCGGTGGCGCGGTCCGGGTAGAGGTCCGGCGAGGTGACAGGAGGGCGGCACTGGCAGTCGAACACGTAGGTGAACAGGACGCGTCGAAGCCCGTGTTCGAGCGCGCGGCCTGTACCGACGACGGGCAACTCTCGACCGGCTGCTACGGTTTGTACTGGACGGTCCACCATCGCGGACTGCTGTTGTTGCCGAGCGTGCCTACCCGACGGCCCTTGAGGCCGGTTGTGGTGCGCTGGTCGGCGCCTTCGCCGAGGTCGCGATGGCGTCCACTGAAGCATCGGGCGCCGGTGCCATTCGACCACGGGCCGTGGTCGCGTTGCCGGAGAGGGAACATGTTCTCCGGCGCGGGATCACCGGGTCCGCCGACTTACCCGGAGGCGCTGGGAGAGCGCCTCGCGGACAAGATGTTGTCCGCCGGAGCACAGACGCTGATGGGAAATCGCTGATCATGGCCACCCGCCGCACAAAGAAGCCTCTGACCCCGGTCGCCCTCGTTGGAGCAGGCCCGCGCGACCCCGGTTTGCTGACAGTTCTCGCCGCCGAGACACTGGCCGGGGCCGATTCGATAATCGTCGATCCGGACGTCGCCCCGGAGATTGTCGCCAGGCTGCCCGGCGAGGTGCTACGGATCGGCGATACCGACGTGGCAAAACCAATCCTGGACGCGACCGCGGCGACCACCGCCGTCGTCGCCCGGGCCCGTGCCGGTGAGCGGGTCGTACGGCTGTACTCCTCGGATCCGTGGCTGACCGGAATCGGCACCGCCGACGCGCAGGCACTGGCCAAGGCGAAGATTCCTTTCCGGGTCGTGCCGGGGATTCCGACCGGCGCGGCAGTCGCCACCTATTCCGGGATCTCCACCGGCCTGCCGGTCACCTTCGCGAGCACCCAGGGGGTCTTCTCCGCCAGCGGGATGCGGCCCACCGTGGCCCCCGCGGCGGACACGCCCACCACGGGGCTGGGCTCCCCGTCCTTCGGGGCGGGCCGCCTCGGCGGGCGCGGCCTATCCAGCCTCGGCAGCTCCGGCTCCGGTCTCGGTGGTCCTGGGCTGGGCGGCCCAGGGCTCGGCGGGTCCGGACTGGGCGGATCCGGGCTCGGCGCGGGGCTTGCGGCCTCGCCGCTGGGCTCCTCGCTGGGACTCGGCGGCCTCGCCGGGAGCGGGAGCCTGGACGCCGCCGGCTCCGGCTCGGACCTCGACTGGGCGGCGCTCGCCCAGGCACCGGGCACCCTCGTGGTGACGGCGGTCTCCAACGAGGTCGGCAAGGTCGCGGCGGCGCTGGTCGAGCACGGCCGGGCCGGTGACACCCCCGTGTCGGTGACGGTGGACGGCACCACCACCGACCAGCGCACGGTCGCCTCCACCCTGGACCGGATCGAGGCCGACGCCGCGCCCGTCGTCGGGAACGCCCCCTCCGTGGTGATCTCCATCGGGGCCGCGGTCACAGGTCGTAACAAGCTGTCCTGGTGGGAGTCGCGCGCGCTGTTCGGCTGGACGGTGCTGGTGCCCCGGACGAAGGAGCAGGCGGCGATCCTGTCGGATCTGCTGCGCTCGCACGGCGCGAGCCCGCTGGAGGTGCCCACGATCGCGGTGGAGCCGCCGCGGACGGCCGCTCCCATGGAACGCGCCATCACCGGTCTGGTGTCCGGACGCTACCAGTGGGTGGCCTTCACCTCGGTCAACGCGGTCCGGGCCGTCCAGGAGAAGGTCGAGGAGCGCAGCCTGGACGCGCGGGCGTTCGCCGGCGTCAAGGTGGCCGCGATCGGCGAGGCGACCGCGGACGCCCTGCGCGCCTTCGGCATCCGCCCCGACCTCGTCCCCTCCGGCCAGCAGTCCAGCGAGGGCCTGCTCGCCGACTGGCCCGACTACGACGACGTGTTCGACCCGCTCGACCGGGTGCTGCTGCCCCGGGCCGACATCGCCACCGAGACCCTGGTGGCCGGCCTGAAGGACCGCGGCTGGAACGTCGACGACGTCACCGCGTACCGCACGGTACGGGCCGCGCCGCCGCCAGCCCCGATCCGGGAGGCGCTCAAGGGCGGCCGGGTGGACGCGGTGGTGTTCACCTCCTCCTCGACCGTGCGCAACCTGGTCGGGATCGCCGGCAAGCCGCACGAGACCACGGTGATCGCGGTGATCGGCCCGCAGACCGCGGCCACCGCGGCCGAGCTGGGCCTGCGGGTCGACGTCCAGGCGACCGAGGCGTCGATCCCGTCGCTGGTGCAGGCGCTGGCCGACTTCGCCGCCGAGCACCGGGAGGAACTGGGCAAGGTCGGCCCGCTCGCGGCCCGGCTGCCCAAGCCTCGGCGCGGTTCTCGGCGGTGAGCGTGCCGCCGGGCGTCACCGCCGGTGCGGGCACAACGGGGCCAACTGCCTCGCCTGCGCCGTCACCCGGGGCCGGCGCCCTGAGCGCCGCCCCCGGTGGGGGCGCGGGATTCCCGCTGGCCCGGCCCCGTCGACTGCGCCGCGGGGCACCGTTGCGCCGGCTGGTGGCCGACGTCCGGCTGCATCCTGCGGATCTTGTGTTGCCGCTGTTCGTCAAGGAGGGCATTGACGCCCCCGCGCCGATCGCCTCGATGCCTGGGGTCGTCCAGCACGCCCGGGAGTCGTTGCGCAAGGCCGCGGTGGAGGCGGCCCGCGCCGGCGTCGGCGGCCTGATTCTCTTCGGCGTGCCCGCGCGCAAGGACGGGCGCGGCTCGGCCGCGGACGACCCGTCCGGCATCGTGCAGCTCGCCTTGGCCGACCTGGTCACCGAGATCGGCAACGACATGGTGATCATGACGGATCTCTGCCTGGACGAGTACACCGACCACGGCCACTGCGGCCTGCTGACCGAGGACGGCGAGGTCGACAACGACGCCACCCTGGCCCGCTACGCGTCGATCGCCCTGGCGCAGGCCCGCGCCGGCGCCCACGTGGTGGCTCCGAGCGGGATGATGGACGGGCAGGTCGGCGCGATCCGGGCGGCACTCGACGGCGGCGGCTTCTCCCACGTCCCGGTCCTTGCCTACTCGGCGAAGTATGCGTCGGCGTTCTACGGCCCGTTCCGGGACGCGGCCGAGTGCGCGCCGAGCTTCGGCGACCGCGCCGGCTACCAGCAGGATCCGGCCCGTTCCGTCGGCGAGGCCCTGCGTGAGGTCGCCCTCGACCTCGTCGAGGGCGCCGACGCCGTGATGGTGAAGCCGGCGCTGGCCTACCTCGACGTGCTGCGGGCGGTCGCCGACGCCGTGGACGTGCCGGTCGCCGCCTACCAGGTCTCCGGCGAGTACGCGATGGTGGAGGCGGCGGCGGCCAGCGGCTGGATCGACCGCGAGCGCGCCATCACCGAGACGCTCATCGCCGTCCGCCGGGCGGGCGCGGACATCATCCTGACCTACTGGGCAACGGAAGCGGCCCACCGCCTGCGCTGACTCACACCGCCCGCGTTTATCCTCGCCGCTTCGCCGGCCCCGCGTTGCTTCCGTGTCGCCGGCTGCTTCTGCCACGCTGCCTCACCGCGCTGGCCGCATACCCCCACCGGCATCTCTGCCAACCGTCGGCTCTTGGCAACATCGTGATTACCACTGTGATCGTTGTGATTCTGGTGCTGTTGGGACAGCATCCAGGTCACAACAATCATGAAACCCGAACCCACTGGCCGGCGTCCTGACGATTCCGTGGTCTCGGTATGTGGTCTCTAGCGTGCGGTACGTGCCGATCTGCCCGCCTCGGACGGTACTCTTGCTTTACAGCAAGATCCGTCGAGGTATGGAGGGTCGAAGTATGCAGGAAGGTGCGCGGTGACTCTGCTCATGGAGCGGCCGGTCGGAGAGATCCCGGTCGCGTGTTCGTACCGATGGTACGAACAGATCGACTATGGTGACGGCATGGCCGTCGCAAAGGTGTCCGTCTCCCTGGACGAACGTGTCCTCACCGCCGCGCGGGCGGCGGCCGCGACCGAGGGCATCAGTCTGTCGGCCTGGATCTCCCGCCTGATCGACCACCACATCGGCATCCAGGAGGGCCTCGCGGCCGTCCGCGAGTACGAGGCCGAACACGGCCCCATCCCCGAGGAAGCGCGCGAGAACGCCCGCCGCGTCCTGCGTGACCTCGGAGTGATCGAATGAAGGGCCTGCTCTATGACGCGGGGGCGCTCATCGCCGCCGAGCAGGCGGACCACAAAGTGTGGGCCATGCACGCCGAGGCGCTGGAGCATGACGTCCGACCAGTTGTTCCGGCACCTGTATTGGCGCAGGTCTGGCGGGGCGGGCCGCAACCAAACCTGTCCCGTCTGCTGAAGGGCTGTGACATCGAGCCGCTGGCCGAGGAAACAGCGCGGGCCGTCGGCAAACTGCTGGCCCGGGCGGGGACCAGCGACATCGTCGACGCCACGGTCGTGCTGAACGCGGCCTTGACGGACCGTTCGATCCTGACCAGCGACGCGTCAGACCTTCGTGCGCTGTCCGAAGCACACGACACGAAGGTCGACATTCACCCCGTTTGACCATCCCGCTGCCTGTTCATCGCTGCCGGGCCGCCTGTCCGGTGTCTTTCTGGGCAGTATGGAACCAGTAGGGAGCGGTGCGGAAAGACTGGTTGGACGGAGCGGCAGAGCAGGGAGGCAGACATGGTTCTGACACCGATATCGGCCGAGAAGGCGGGAAATTTCCAGGAAGTGGCCGAACGCGCCATCCGGCGTGGTGTCGTCACTATTGACCTCGACGGTCGGCGTTACGAGCTGCTGCCGTCCGAGCAGCTCGGCTACTTCGCGGGCCTGGCGGCGCTCGGCCTGCTCGGGATCATCGAGTGGCCGGTCGCGGCCGTCGTGGCCGGCGGGCACACGATCGCCTACCGCAGCCACCGACAGGGCCTGCGCAACCTGGGCGTCGCCCTCCAGGAGGCCTGAGCGGCCGGGTGCCTGACCATACATTCGCGGTATGCGGCACATTCGCGGTATGCGGCGAGTGCGCTCGCCGTATACCGGATGATGCTTTACCGAGATCCGGCTCCTGAAACCCGAGTGCGGGAAGACAGCCGTCCTCGGCGGGAAGTGACGCCGGAACGCCGGACGGGTGACCACCCGTCCTGTTTTGATCAGGAGGCCGAGTGCGAAAAATGGCTGCTGTCGTGGCGACCGTCCGGCCCCTCGGTTTTATGGTTCTACGAGGATTTCACGGTCTACCGGGAGTGGCTACCGGGAATGGTTACCGGGAGCGGCTACAGGGAGCGGTGGTAGATGCCGAAGGCGCGGGTCGCGAACTTTCCCGCCAGCGCCGCCAGCGCGGTGAGGCCGAACAGGTAGAGGCTGACCGACAGCCAGTTCGGATCGACCGACCCGGCCTCGCGGACGGCGGTCACCGCCCAGTCCACCGGGTTGAACCAGGCGACAATCCGCATCCAGTCCGGCATGAGCTCTTTTGCCATGATCGCGGATGACAGGAACGTCAGCGGCAGGACGCAGAAGTTCACCGCCGCGATCAGCACCTCCTCCCTGCGCACGATCAGAGCGAGCCCGTAGGACAGGGACGCCACGATGACCGCGATCAGCGCGGCACCGACGAGCAGGACGACCGGGCCCACCAGCCCGTTGTGGTAGCGGGCTCCGATCGCCCAGCCGAGCAACATGATGATCGCCGACTGGATGATGGTCATCAGCACCTGGAAGATGATCCTGCTGCCGATCAGGGCGCCGCGCCGGACCGGGGACGTCAGCATCCGGTCTGTCACGCCACGGTCGATCTCGATGATGACGTTCATCCCGGACCAGCCCGCCGCGAACAGCGCGCTCATCACCACCACACCGGGCGTGAGAAAGTCGACATAGGAGCCCCCGCCAAAGCCGGGAACATCCACGACCCGGCGGAACAACGAGCCGAACAGGGGCAGCCACACCACCGCCTGCACGATCGTGATCGCCAGGTAGGCGGGCTGGCGCAGCATCGCGCGCAGGTGGCGAACGGTCAGCCAGCGCAGCTGGCTGGCGGCCGAGGCGGTGAACCCGCTCCGCTCGGCAGCCGGCAACGGCCGTGGCGCCGGGATTCCCGTGACGTCAACCGGGACGGCCGGAACACGGGCCCGTGCGGTTGCACCGGCCGGGGCGCCGATCGTGGCCTCGGAGCTGGTCGGGATGCCGTTCCTGGTGACACCGGTCGGGGTGACGATCGCGGTGCCAGGACCGGTCGGGACGCCGTTCCCATTACCGGTCCCGCTGCCAGAGCTGACCTGAGCACCGGCTTTGGAGCCAGGGTCGCCACTACCGGTAGCAGTGGTACCGGCAGCATCAGTATCGCCGTCCGTGTCCGTCCTGGCATCGGTTGTAACAGCAGCGCCAGCGCTACCGCTGTCGGTGATACTGGCGCGGGCAGGGATGCCAGCCTCACCGCCGGGCCCGCTGTCCGTGTTACCGGCCGTCCCGGCGTCCGTGCCGCCGGCCGTCCCGGTATCGCTGGTCGCCCCGGCGCCGCTGGTCGTGTCGGCGTCGACGGTGGTGTCGGCGTCGACGGTGGTGTCGGTGGTCGTGCCGGTGTCAGTGAGGCCTGCCATCAGGCCACCCCCTTGTCCGGAACAGCGTTGGGCTGAGCAGCCCCGCCCTGGGCCCTGTCGTCCTGGGTCTTGTCGCCCTGGGCCCCGCTGTCCTGGGCGATGCCCGGGACGGGGCCGGTATCCGCTCCGGACCCCGCGTCGGCGGTGAACCGGCGGCCCACGTGACGCAGGTAGACGTCATCCAGGGACGGCCGGGCGATCGTTGCCGCGATCACCGCGACCCCCACCCGGTCGAGAGCCGCGAAAACGGCAGGCAGCGACGAAGCGCCGTGGGTGACCCGGGCGTGTACCTCCCGGCCGTTCACCGTGGTCTCGGTGACACCCGGGACCTGGTCGAGGGCCGCGGTCACCGTGTCCACGACCGTGGGGGTCGGGACGGCGGCGAGCTCAAGGTGGACGGCGTCACCTTTCAGCTCGCTCTTGAGCGCGTCAGGGCTGCCCTGGACGAGGATGCGCCCGCCGTCGATGATCGCCACGAGGGAGGCGAGCCGGTCCGCCTCCTCGAGGTAGTGCGTGGTGAGCAGGATCGTCAGACCGCCCGCCGCGAGCGAACCGATCTCGTCCCACATCTGGGCACGTGCCTGCGGGTCCAGGCCGGTGGTGGGCTCGTCGAGGAAGAGCACACTGGGCCGGTGGACCAGGCCGACCGCCACGTCGAGCTTGCGCAGCATGCCACCGGAGTAGGTGCGCGCCGGCCGGTCCGCGGCCGCCGTCAGCTCGAACTGGTCGAGCAACTCGGTGACCCGGTCGATCAGCATGGCGCGGGGCAGGCCGTGCAGGCGGGCAGCGAGCGCGATGTTCTCGCGACCGGTGGCCTCCAGGTCGATACCGGACCGCTGGGCGACGACACCGATGCGGTGCCGGACCTGCTCGGGATGCGCGAGGACGTCGATCCCGGCCACGCTGGCCGTTCCCGAGTCCGGGCGTGACAGCGTGGTCAGAATCTTCACTGTCGTGGATTTTCCGGCGCCGTTCGGCCCCAGCAGGCCGAACACCGTCGCGGGTGCGACGCCGAAACTCAGGCCGGACAGTGCCCGCACGCCCCCGCGGTAGGTTTTCGCCAGCTCTTCCGCCTGAATCGCGAAATGCTTGCCCGGGCCGGTGGTGTGCACGGTGTTCCGGGGGACGGCCGCGTCCGTGGCCGTCCCGCGGGTGCCGCCCGGCTGCGTCGTCAGCGTGGTCGTCTCCGCTGTTGCGGCTGTGGTCGTGGCCGTCGTCGGCTCGGCCGCTCCGGATGTTCTGGGCAGGTGCGTGGTGGTGCCGGGCGGCTGCCCGGCAGGTCCCGGAACCGGGTGCGAGGTCATCAGATCCCCCCTTGTCTGCATTACTCTTCTTTTCTTCTGGCGGTCTGGTCCGAGCAGGACGTCGTACCACTGTCCGGGGAATTCCGTTGAGCCTGCCGGACCGGTTCCCGGATTTCCCAGATTTTCCGGACCGGCTCCCAGGCCTGCTGTCGGAGCTCCTGGACGGGCTCTGCCGATCCGAGGGGAATCCCGGATTCGGCGAGCGGCACGGGTTCGGTGGGAGTTCCGGACACAGGATGAGTCCGGCTCCCGGCAGGTGCTTTTGTTTCGGCAGGTGTCTCTGCCTCGGCAGGCGCTCCCGTTTCGGTGGAAGTCCCGGTCCCGGCGGGAATGTCGGGTGCGCAGGGAGTGCGGTCGCGTCGTCGTTGGCCTTCCAGGGCTTTGATCACAGCCTCTCGTATCCGGTCGGGATCGGTCTCGCCGCGGGTGTGGATCGCGTCCCAGATGTGGATGCCGTCCAGCGTCCTGTTGGTGATCTCCGAGATGAGCTCGTTCACGTAACGCAGCTCGGCCTCGGTCAGGGCGCTGAAATACTCGGTTTCCAGGGTGAACAGCCGGGGGAGCCCCTTGCGGACGGCCAGCGCCTCGCCCGCGTGGCTGTGCTCGATCTGGAGCAGGAGTCGGTTGCGACGTTCGGTGAGCAGCCTTATGGTGTCCTCCGGAGTGAGCACCGCCAGCATGGAAAGCGCCGCCTCGAAGCGGAGATACTCCTTTGTCGGCGTACTGACCAGTTCGGACATCCAGTCGTAGAGTTCGGTCCGGCCGGCTGGCGTGATCTCGTAGACCGTCCGTTCCGGCCGTCGACCGTCACGGACGGTTTCGCGGGCGGTAATGTAACCGTTGTGGGCCAGCGCGTCCACGACCGTGTAGAGCGAACCGTACGTCAGTTTGATGCTGTCTTCCTTGTGCCGCTCGCGCATGGTCGTCGACATCTCGTACGGGTGCATGGGCCGTTCGTTGAGAAGTCCGAGTACGGCGAGAGCCAGCATGTTTGCCATCCGTCGACGAGCCATGTCCGTACCGTTCTCCGTCCGTGCTGTTCTCCGCTCCCGATTACTCGACTGCGAGTGTCCGGTCGCAAAAGCCGGCCTGTCAATCCGGCCGGGCGGCCGGCTGGGCTGACAGTGGCGTCCTGATTCACGAGATGTTCACGGGACATGACGGAATCAGGAGGTGACGGAACCAGGATATGGCGGAATTCCTGCCCGGCGCCGCGCGAATATCCTGGATATTCCGGTCGGCCCGCATCGGATTCGGTGACGGGTCCGGCGGACGGATTCGGCGGATGGAGACGTCGGTGGTCCGACCACCGTGAATGCCCCGGGCCGGACGCTCGACGAGCGCCGCGCGACCTGCTGCGTCATGCTCGGAGGTGCGTCGTGACACCTCCGGCGCGGGTGGGCTCGGCGGCGCACCCGCGCCGGCATCTGACCCGCCCGACCCCTGACCATTTGGCCTCTGACCGTCCTGCCACTGACCATTTGGTCGCTGACCCTCGGCGGCGCGCCCCGCGCCGACGGCCTGCTGGACATCCACCGGTGCGTCCGCACCGGCCCGCTGGCCACTCGCCGGTGTGGAACCGGCATCCAGCCCTCCTGGTCACTTGCCAGCGCGGACACGCGGGCCTGCTGGCGCAAGGTGCGCGGCCGGTGGGCGTGCCGCGTCACGGACCGCCGCCGGTGGGCGGCTGGGTCATCCCCCACCCACCGGCGGCCCCGAAGCCGGCTGGCATCCCGTCCCGTGCCGGCCCGAATCCCCGGCGACCGGCCACGGGTTGTCCCCGATGGCGGAACCGGGATGGGGCCAGGGCCAGCAAGGGGCGGCGCCGACCTGCGAGGATCGGTGGCATGTCAGTCGTGTCCGAGGCCGCTGCCTCCGAGGAGTTGTTCCGTCGAGCTCAGCGGATCATCCCCGGTGGGGTGAACTCACCGGTCCGGGCGTTCCGGGCGGTCGGCGGCACACCACGGTTCATGGTGTCCGGGGACGGCGCCTACCTCACAGACGCGGACGGTCGCCGATACGTCGACCTGGTCTGCTCCTGGGGCCCGATGATCCTGGGGCACGCCCACCCGGCGGTGGTCGAGGCGCTGCGGGCGGCCGTGTCGCGGGGCACGAGCTACGGTACGCCGAGCCCGGGCGAGGTCGAGCTGGCCGAAGAGATCGTCTCCCGGGTGGGGCCGATCGAGCAGGTCCGGCTGGTCAACTCCGGGACCGAGGCCACCATGAGCGCGCTGCGACTCGCCCGCGGCGTCACCGGACGGTCGAAAATCATAAAATTCGCCGGCTGCTACCACGGTCACGTCGACGCGCTGCTCGCCGCCGCCGGCTCAGGGGTGGCCACCCTCGGCCTGCCGGACACACCGGGGGTGACCGCGGCGACCGCGGCGGACACGATCGTCCTGCCCTACAACGACCTGACCGCCGTGGACGAGGCCTTCGCCGAACATCCCGGGCAGATCGCCGCCGTCATCACCGAGGCCGCCGCGGCGAACATGGGCGTCGTCCCCCCGCTGCCGGGTTTCAACGCCGGGTTGCGGCGGCTGTGCGACGTCCACGGTGCCCTGCTCATCCTGGACGAGGTCATGACCGGTTTCCGGATCGGCCCAGCCGGCTGGTGGGGGGTGGAGGGCGCCATCGAGGGATGGGCCCCGGACCTGTTCACCTTCGGCAAGGTGATGGGCGGCGGGCTGCCGGCGGCGGCCTTCGGCGGGCGCGCCGAGGTGATGACCCATCTCGCGCCCGCCGGCCCGGTCTACCAGGCCGGGACACTCTCGGGTAACCCGCTGGCGGTCGCCGCCGGCCTGGCCACCCTGCGTGCCTGTACGTCCGAGGTGTACGCCACGGTGGACGCCCGCGCCGGCGACGTCGCCAGCATCATTTCGACAGCGCTGACCGAGCAGGGCGTGCTGCACCTGCCCAGCAGCGCGGGTTCGCTGTTCAGCTTCTTCTTCACCGACGCGCCGTCGGTGGTCGACTACGCTGGAGCGCGGACGCAGTCCAGCGCCCGGTACGCTGCGTTCTTCCACGCCATGCTGGACGCCGGGGTGTACCTGCCACCATCCGCCTACGAGGCGTGGTTCGTCTCGGCGGCGCACGATGACGAGGTCGTCGAGCGGATCGCGGCCGCCGCGCCGGTGGCGGCCCGGGCCGCCGCCGGCGTACCCGAACCGGTCCCGGCCACGAGCGCTGGAGGGAAGCGTCCATGACATCCGCACGGCCCGGCGCGCCCGACCCCGTCGATGGGCACCCGTCCCCAGCGCCGGAACCGTCCTCCCCGGGACATCCCTCGTCGCGGCCGCCCGTGCCGCGGTCATCCTCGACGTACGTGCCGACCACCGTCCACCTGGTGCGCCACGGGGAGGTGTTCAACCCGGAGAAGGTCCTCTACGGCCGGCTGCCCGGGTTCGTCCTGTCCGAGACGGGGCAGCGGCAGGCAAAGGTCACCGCGGAGTTCCTGGCCGGGCGCGACATCGCCGCGGTCGTGGCGAGCCCGCTCGAACGGGCCCGACAGACCGCCGCCCCCATCGCGCAGGCCCTCGGCATCGACGTGGACGTCGACCCCCGTCTGATCGAGAGCCGCAACGTCTTCGAGGGCAAGCCGTTCGAGGCCGGCCCGGCCCTGCTTCGCCACCCGCGGATGTGGTGGGTACTGATCAACCCGTTCCGGCCGTCCTGGGGTGAGCCCTACACCGAGATCGCCGGACGCATGCTCGCCGCCGTGGCCGAGTGGCGGGACGCCTTCCCCGGCCGCGAGGTGGTGCTCGTCAGCCACCAGTTGCCGGTGTGGACGGCCCGGCGCGCGCTGGAGGGCCAGAAGCTCTGGCACCGCCCGGACCGCCGCCAGTGCGCGCTCGCCAGCGTCACCTCAGCCGTCTACACGGCGGACCGCCTGCTCCGCATCGACTACGCCGAACCCAACGGCCCCACCACAAACCAGCCCGGCTCCGTCGGCGCCTGACCCGGTCAGCCGAAGGCGGCACCCAACCGGGCCGAGGACGACCTGTTCTGTGTCTCTGCGCGCGGGGCCCCTGAGCTGCCCCGGGTTTTCGGCGGACGCGGGTGTCCGTCGGATCGGTGCAGCCGATCCGGGCTTTCGGATACCGGATCCGACAGATTCGAGAGGATTCGACGGCATCAGCGTGTTCTCGAGCAGCGACCCGCACGCGTGGACACGGCACGCGCGGACGCGCTGCGGAACACCATCCCGTTATCGGCGTCCGTGATCTTTATCATGTCCGTGGACACGATCAGATGGCCGTCCGCACGTTCACCTCATCGAGCGGGCCACCACGTATGACGAACTACCCGTTCCCCAGAACGCGCACGGTCGCGAGCACCGCACAACTTGCGGGTATCCCGCGCGTTATGAGGCGTCCGCGTCTGCCTTCACGGCATTCCTGGCAGCGGCAAGATTTCCTCTGATCACAGCCACATGGGGATGATCCGAGCCGAGCAGCCGCAGCAGGTCGGTTAGCGTCTGCTCGTGCAGGCTGACGGCCTCTGCCACCCGCCCTGCCGACCCATAGCGAGAGCGAGGTTGCTCCGGGAGGCCAGGGTGTCGGGATGATCCGGACCGAGGAGGCGCTCGTCGAGGGTCAAGGCACGCTGGAGCAGGTCGATAGCCGGCCCGGGCTGGCCGTGCTCGAGAAGGTAGCCGGCGGCGCCGTTGTACAGCCCGGCCAGATGGTAGCTGACCAGCGCCCCTACCGTCTCCGCCCACCTCAACCGGTCGGCGGCGGCATCTCGTAACGGCCCGGCGGCGAGAGTGTCCGGGGTGGCGGTGAACCACTCCGGTGGGATCGCCTCGGGGGCGCAGAACGCCGCCAGTTCCAGCAGGGCCACCGCCGCCGGCTGCTGTGCTCGCAGCCGATTCGTTGACAGTTCCCACAGGGTGGCGACCATGGGTTCCGCCCGCATCACCGGGTCGAGTACCGACCCACGGACGAGCATGTCCTCCAACTGGCCGGCCAACAGATCCGCATACTCGGCTGGGGGATGCTGGTCTGGTCGAGGTAGCCGGCGGCCTGTCCCACCACCAGCAGCAGATCTCCCAGCAGTTCGCAGATCCGGTCCGCGACCGTCGGTCCAGGTCGGGAAAGCGGCCGGTGAGCATCGCCACCGCCTCCGCGCGGGGCGGCAGCGGGATGTCCAGCACCTCACCGAGGTGCCGCCAGCCGGTGCGTCGGGAGGTCACCAGTAGCCGCCCCGGCCCGGCTGCGGGCCGCAGAGCGTCGATGACCGCCGGGTCGTCGGCATTGTCGAACACCAGCAGTGACCGCGGGAGGCGCATCCACGCGGCGACCACCGCCGCCGGGTCGGCATCCCGGGGCAGGCCCACCGCCGAGGCCAGGTCGGCGAGGTAACTGACGAGCAGGTCGGGGTCCTCCGCGGGTACCCAGCCCACCCGGTCGAACGTGTCCGCGTAGCGGTGCAGGTACTCGATGGCCAGCGCTGTTTTGCCGATCCCGCCCATCCCCGCCACCGCGGTCATCGCCGACAGACCGCTACCCGCTGTCAGTTCCTGGTGCAGGCGCTCCAGTAGCGTCTCCCTGCCGACGAACCGGGCCAGCCGCCCCGGGATCAGCCACCGGTTCGGCAGCTCTGGCAGATCCGGCGGGAACGGCACCGCTGCCGGCAGCCCCGGACCCGGCCTCGCCGTGGCAGGCCGGGAACCCGGGAAGCCGGGCTTCACCACCGGCCTGGCCCGGGCGGAGTGGGCCGCGGCCAGTACCCGGTCGGCGGCGGTGGCCTCGTCCGCCCCGAACAGGTCCACCGTCACGCGCTGACCGAACAGCCCGGGGCGATCACAGTCCTCTACTCGGAAGACCAGCAGCTTCCGGTCCCGGCCGAGCGGATCCGCCTGCCAGGCGGCCTGCCACTGCGCGGTCGCGTACGCCGAGGCCAGATAGGCCGCCGAGAGCACCGCCACCGTCCGCGGCGCCGTCTGCGCCGCCTGGTGCATCGCCTCGACGAAGCCCGCCCCGGCCGTGAAATCCCACGCCTGGATCACCACCCGGTAGCCGGCGGCCTCCAGCGTCCAGGCGATCCACTCCGCCCACGACCGGTCCACATCGGTGTACGACACGAAGAAGTCCGGGTTGCTCTCCGTACCGCCCCCGTCGGTCACTCACCCAGCATGCCACGGCCACCCAACACGCCCGAAACAGGATGATCAGTCGCGTCCGGCTACATTCACCGCCTTGTCCGGCACGCCATCGGGGTGGCGTGCCGAGGGCGACAGCCGTCGTCCCCGCGCTGGGTGCGTCGGGCCGCGGGAACTGCCTGCCCTGGATGGTGGAAATGTCCGAATCGACTGGTAGAATCGTACACATGTTCGATTCTGTGGGAGTCGCTGTGGGAGTCGGAGGCATCTCTCCAACGGCCGCCCCGGCGGCACTCGGCACCGTCGAGCCCGCCGCAGTCCGTCGTCTCTGTACTTCCTCGTCGTTCCCCGCCTGTGAAGGGCCCCCGTCGAAGGGCTGTGCATCCGGCACGGCCTGCCGTGCGTGTGCCGCTCCGCCTGCTGTGGAGGGCTGTGATGCGGACGGCTGTCCGCCGACGGTGGAGCGCGGTGATGCGGATGGCTGCCTGCCCGCGGTGGAGGGCAGTGACATAACAGGCGCTCTACCAGCGGTGGAGTCCTGTGATGCGGATGGCTGTTCT
>NZ_CAAAFS010000321.1:0-16139 GCF_900634755.1 Protofrankia symbiont of Coriaria myrtifolia | reverse complement strand
AGTCTGACCCTGATGGCCGTGGTGCGGCGGCGGATCGCCGGGCTGGAAGCGGTGATGCTGCGTGCCCAGGCCCGATTCGCCGGGCTGCGGCCGACCCCTCCCGGGGAGAGGAACCCGGCCGGGCCGGGGTTCGCCGCCGAGGAGATCGCTGCCGAACTGGCCCTGTCCCCGGCCGCCGCCGCGGCCGGCCTGGAGTTGGCGGTCACCGTTGTTGACCGGCTGCCGGCCACTCTGGCTGCGTTGGAGACCGGTGACATCGATCTGCGTCGGGTCCGTGCGGCCGCGGAGGCCACCGCCGCGCTCACCCCGGAGCAGGCCGGTGCGGTCGAACGGAAAGTACTGGCTCGGGGTGGGCGGGCCAGCCCCAGCCTGTTCCGCCAGGCGCTGCGCCGCACCGTCTTGGCGGTGGATCCGGACGGGGCGCGGCGGCGGCATGCTCACGCCCGGAAGGATCGGCAGGTCTGGATCCGCCCGGCCGAGGACGGGATGGCCGAGCTGGGGGCGCTGCTGCCCGCCGTTGACGCCCAGGCCGTCTACCAGCGGTTGGATGCCCTCGCTCGTCAGGCCACTGACAGCCCGGACGAGACCCGCAGCATGGACGCCCGCCGCGCCGACGCGCTGGTCGACCTGCTGCTCGGCCGGGACCGGGGTGCCGAGGTGTCCGTGGAGGTCGGGGTGCTGGTGTCGGCCGCTACCCTCGCCGGGGTGAGTGATGTTCCTGGGGAACTGGCGGGGTACGGGGCGATTCCCGCTGCCACCGCTCGCGAGCTGGCCGCGGAGACGACCTGGCGACGCATCCTCACCGACCCCGCCGCGGGCAACCGGCCGGTCGAGGTCAGCCGCCGCTTCCCCGCCCCCGGGCTGGCCCGGCTGCTACGCACCCGGGAACGGAGCTGCCGGTTTCCCGGCTGCCGCAAACCCGCCCAGTTCTGCGACCTCGACCACATCCGCCCGCACGCCGTCGGCGGACCCACCAGCGAGGACAACCTGCTCGCTCTGTGCCGGCGGCATCACAGGGCAAAACATGACGGCGGCTGGACGCTGCACCGCGCCGACGGTGACACGGCGATCTGGACCAGTCCGACCGGGCGGACCTATCCCAGCATCCCCGAACCCTGGGACGAACCGATCCGGCCCGAGGTTGGAGAGCAGCCCGGGGCCGGGGAAGAAGAGGGCCTCCGCCATGCACCCCGACGGACGGCCGCTACTGTCTCCGCGCCTGTCTCCGATCTTTGTGCCGGGAATCGGAGCCGGGTCGGATCACACGAGCCGACCACGGACGAGACCGGGCGGAGCGGCCCTTCGGACCTCGGCCCACCGCCCTTCTGAAAGTCGATGGCGGGCATGTCCGCAGGTTCAGGGGCCAGCCCGAGGAGCGGCGTAACGGACAGTGATATTCAAGCGGTTCCACGGGTCACAGCCCCGCTTCGGAGATCGTCGACAGAGATTATTTGATGTTCATTCGATGGCGAATAGCTGGTTTGTCGGGTTATGTGGGGTGTCGGCTGTCCGGAACGCGCCCGTGGCTGAAGCTGATCCTCGGGGTTGAGTTCTACAGTTGGTCGTAGGCTGGTGGGTCAGGGCGCCTACCGACTCACTCTGGTCCGGACGGTAGCCGGCCGGGCAAAGAGGTGACGGTAGCGTGATCATGATCCTTTCGTGCTTGGAGTCCGGACGCCAACCGGGAGGCCTGGAGAGACCCGGAAGCGGAAAGTCCGGGATCGGCGGCTCTGGATCACCGGGTCGCCAGAGATTCGGGAGGCCCGGATCACGAGGCTACCGGGAGGAGTGTGTGTGGACGGACGGCAGGACGCGCGGGCGGCATCCGATGCGTCGCGCATGCGGGTTGGCCGGACGTTGTACCGCCGTCCCCTGAGGATCGTCCGCGCACTGTGCGCCTCGGTGCTGGCGGCGGGCGCTTTGGCGCTGATGACGACCGCGTGCTCAGGCGGAAGCGACAGTGTGGACCAGGCCGCCGGTGGTGGCTTCGGTTTCGTCCAACAAGCACCCAATTCCGATTTCGTCCCGGTCAGCAGCCGCAAGCCGGCTCCTGACCTCATCGGTCCCACCGTGGCCGGTCCCGAGCTGAGCCTGGTGGCCTTCCGCGGAAAGATCACTGTTGTGAATTTCTGGGCGTCATGGTGCGCGCCGTGCCGAGCGGAGACGCCTGGCCTGGTCAGGATGGCCGCGGACAACCCGGAGGTGGCCTTTGTCGGAGTGAACGAGAAGGACAACCTCTCCGCGGCGAAGGCGTTCGTCCGGGACAATGACGTGGCCTATCCGAGCATCGTCGACCGGATCGGCACGCTCGCGGCCCGCTGGCCGGTCCCGCCTGGTCTGCCATCGACCTTCGTGCTCGACCGCGAGAGCCGGCTTGCCGCCCGTTTCACCGGCGGTGTGCTCCCGGACGAGTTGACGCCCGTGCTCGCCCGACTCCGGGCGGAGACATGACGGGCGAAGGCGTGACCCGCCCAGCACCGGGCGGAGACGTGGCTTGCCCGACTTCTGGCGGAGGCACGGCGGGTGGAGACGTGGCTTGTCTGGCCTCTGACGGAGGCATGAGCGGCGTCAGGATGAGCCATCCGGACGCAGGCCATCCGGTCGCCGATGACATGGATGTCGGTCGTGCGGTCGCTGGTGGCGCGGATGTCGGTTGTACGAACGTCGGTCGTACGGATGCCGGCGATGTGGGTGCTCATGGCGCTGTCAGCGGTGACAGAATCGGCGGCGTTGTCCGGCTGGAGGGAGCTCCGGTCTGGTTGGGGGGAGTCCCGCGGTGAGCGTCACATCGTTCGTCGCGGACGGGCCGCTGTTGCTCGCCGCACCGGTCGCGGCGGCGGCGGGGCTGTTGTCGTTCCTGTCTCCGTGCGTGCTGCCCCTCGTGCCGGGATACCTGTCATTCATCACGGGGCTGTCCGGTGAGGAACTGGCCGCCCGCCCCTCGGTCGGTGTCGACTCCCAGCCACCAGCGGTTGATACTTCGTCGCCGATGGTTGACGTCTCGTCGCAGATGGTCGCTTCCTCAGCGGCGGCTGGTACTTCTACGGTGGTGGCTGCTGCCTCAGCGGTGCTGGTCGGAGCTTCGACGCCAGTGGCCGGTGGTCGGGTGGCAGGACCGCGGCCCGCTGCCTCTACCGGTGTCGACACGGGTAGAGGCGTCGACGCCGGTACGGGCATTAGCAGCGGTATCAACGCTGGTACCGGCACTGGCGGCAGCAACAGCAACAGCGGTACTGATACCGGAAGCGGTACTGATACCGGAATCAGCGCCGATGACAGCATCAGTACTATCCGCTGGGCTCGGCGGCGACTGCTGGGCCGGGTCACGCTCGGTACCGTGCTGTTCGTCCTTGGCTTCACCGCGGTCTTTGTCAGCTACGGTGCGGCCTTCGGCGGGTTGGGCCGTTGGCTGACCCTGCACCAGGTCGGCGTCAGCCAGATCCTCGGTTCGGTGACCATGGTCATGGGGCTGGCGTTCGCCGGGGTGTTCGCCCGGCTCCCGCTGGCCAACCGCCAGTGGCGCATACACCGGCTGCCCGCACCTGGCCTGGTCGGCGCGCCTGTCCTCGGCGTCCTGTTCGGGATCGGCTGGACACCGTGTCTCGGGCCCACCCTGACGGCGGTGCTGGCGCTCGCGGTACAGAGCGCAACCGCCGGCCGAGGCGCGTTCCTCTCCGCCGCCTACTGCTTCGGCCTGGGGGTGCCGTTCCTCGTCGTGGGCCTGGCTTTCCGGCGGGTGGCCGGTGCTCTGGCGGCGGCCCGCAGGCGTGCCCGGGCGCTCACCTTTGCCGGCGGTGTGCTTCTTGTCGCTGTCGGGCTTCTTCAGGTCACCGGCTTGTGGACCGATCTGATCGCTGCTCTTCGGCCATATGCCCCGGGATTCACGGAGACCCCCTTGTGAGCGTCTTGTGAGCGGGCGAACCAGCCGGACGAGCCGGAGGCGCCCATCCGGGTCCGATCTGGAGCGCAATGCCGCATCCAGCCCGGTGATCGACAGCTTGGCGATCGACGGATCAGGAGCGACGGCGACCATGGCTGTACCAATTACTCCGGGTGTGGACGCTGGCCCGGGTGTGGATGATCCGATCGAGGTCGCCAAGCCAACTGACCTGACCACCCCAAGCGGCTCGACCGGCAGGCCATCATCTCCATCGGGCCCCTCTGGATCGCCGGTCGCCGAGCCGACTGACCGGACCGGCCTGACCGACTCGACAGATGTCTCCGACCAGGCCGGGATCCTGACGACCGTGCCTGATGAGGTGCGGGAACGGATACCCGCGGTGCTGTCCGGCCCGCGCGCCGCGGGCGGCGGCACCATCGGGGCCGTCGGCTCGTCCCGCCCCCTATTGTTGATCATTGGTCCGGTCCGGCGTGCCTGGCACCAGTTGACCAGTATGCGTACGGCGCTACTGCTGCTGTTTCTGCTCGCGCTCGCGGCCGTCCCCGGTTCCCTGCTGCCGCAGCGCTCACTGAACCCGTTGAAGGTCGAGGAGTACTTCCGCGATCATCCTTCGCTCGCGCCGTTCCTCGACAGGCTGTCAGCTTTCGATGTCTTCGGCGCTCCCTGGTTCGCCGCGGTCTATCTGCTGCTGTTCGTCTCCCTGATCGGCTGTCTGACGTCGAGGGTCCGCTGGCATGCCAGGGCGCTGGTGGGACGGCCGCCGCGGGCGCCGGCCCGGCCGAGCCGGCTGGCCGGCGGCCGGTCGTGGGACAGCGCGCTGTGCCCCCCGGAGGTGGTCGAGGCGGCGCGGGTGGTCCTGCGGCGGCGGCGGTTCCGGGTCGCGGTTGCGCCCGAGGGCGCAACCAGGCCCGACAGCAGCCAGGACTTCTCCGTGGCCGCGGAAAAGGGCTACCTGCGCGAGACCGGGAACCTCGTCTTCCACATCGCGCTGGTGTTGATGCTCCTCGGGGTCGGGCTGGGTTCGTGGTTCGGCTACCAGGGCACCGTTCTGGTCATACAGGGTGACGGTTTCACGAACACGCTGGTCTCCTACGACCAGTTCAGCCGGGGCAAACTGGTCGACCCCGCCGGTGACCTGGCGCCGTTCTCCCTGACACTGGAGAAGTTCACCGCGTCCTACCAGCCCAACGGGCAACCAGCGGACTTCCGCGCCGAAGTCGCCTACAGCACCGATCTCGGGGGGCGGATCCGCACGGCCGATATCCGGGTCAACCATCCGCTGGCGATCAGTAGCGCCAAGGTGTACCTGATCGGCCACGGATATGCTCCGCACTTCGTGCTGCGGAACAGCGACGGCAGCGTTGTCTGGGAGGGCTATCAGCCCTGTACGCCGCGGGACGCCATGTTCGTGTCCACCTGCACGTTGAAGATCGGTGACACCGGGCTCCCGCCGACCGGGCCGACCAGGGAGCCTCAGCAGTTGGCGTTCACCGGTGTGTTCACTCCGACCACGCAGCTCGATCCGGCACACGGCTACATTTCGACCCATCCGGCCGCGACCGCCCCCGGCCTCACACTCACCGGTTATGTCGGCAACCTCCACATCAACGAGGGCGTGCCGCAGAATGTCTACTCGCTGGACACCCGGGACATGCGCCAGCTCCACATAGACGGCCCGATCGGCGCCGGGCGGGTGGCGCAGGTACTCGCGTTGAACAATCCCGAGCAGCGGACGATCAGCGGTCTGCCCGGGGGGATGACCCTGGAGGCCGACGGGGTTCGTGAGTTCGCCACGTTCCAGACCAAGTCCGATCCGTTCAAGGGCTGGGTGCTGGTCGCGGCTGTAGCGATCATCGGTGGTCTGCTGGTCAGCATGCGGGTACGCCGACGCCGGGTCTGGCTGCGGGCGCGTCCCGCCGTGTCCGCGCCAGCTGGCGCAGACACCAGCACCAGCGTCAACACCGGCACCGGTTCCGGTCCTGACGCCGACGCCGGCGCCCGCGCGATGAGCATGGTCGAGGTCGGCGGACTGTCCCGTTCCGACGTGGACGGCTTCGCGGCCGAACTACGGGCGATCATCGAGGACATACGGCTGGCTACCACACCCGCCGATGGGGCGCGTCCAACCCGGTCGGGCAGCCCGGAGCGCTCGGAGCCGCCCGGATGGGTTGCGGTTGCACCTGTTCAGGCGCCATCCGGGCCTCCAGGACCACCAGCGGATCCGGGGAACCGGCACAGGGAGGATCTGATGACTGAGCCGGAGGCTGCCCGGGCCAGCAGTGGAACCGGGGATCCCACCGAACAGGAGCTGTGATGCCCGTCAATTCCGGCCTTGCCACGCTGTCCGACCATCTTCTCGGCGTGACTATGGCGGTTTACGCGCTGGCTATGCTCGGCTACGCGGCCGAGTTCGCCTTCAGTCGTTTCGGGCGTGCCAGTGCCACGGCCCTGGCCGAAGGCCGGGCGGGTAGATCGTCGTCACTGGCTGAGTCGGTATCGGTAGCGTCATCGGCCTCCTCATCGGTGTCGTCGGTGCGGGCCGCGACGGTCACGACGCCCGGACGGGTGGCGTCGATGGTCGGCGCGGACGTAGCTGGCACAGCCGCGGCAGGCGTAGACGTGGCGGGCGCGTCCGTCACCCCTGCCGTGAACGATCGCGATCCTGTTGTGGACCCTGCCGCCGAGGCGCTCGCCGCGGCCGACGCCAGGGCGGTCCGGCAGGCCGCCGAGCGGGCGGCGATGGCTGAGGCGATGGCCGGGGACGGCGCGGACCTGCTGACCTCACCCCGGGCGCGTTGGCTCGGCCGGGCCGCGGTGCTGCTCACCGCGCTCGGATGCGCGGCGCACGTGGGTTCGGTGACCGCCCGCGGCCTCGCCGCGGACCGGGTGCCGTGGGGGAACATGTACGAGTTCTCATCCATGATCACCCTGGTTGCGGTGCTGACCTATCTGGGCATGCTGGCCCGGACCCGGGCGCGCGTCCGCTGGCTGGGCGTCTTCGTGATGCTGCCGGTGGTCCTCTACCTCGGTCTCGCGGGCACGGTGCTCTATGTGGCGGCGGGACCGCTCGTCCCGGCGCTCAACTCCTACTGGCTCAAGATCCACGTGGTGGCGGCGATCGTGGCCAGCGGGGTGTTCATGGTCTCGGCGGTCACCACCGTCCTGTACCTGCTGAAGGACCGTTGGGAGAACCGCCTCGCGGCGGTTGCCACCGGACAGGCAGAGGCCTCTGCCGCGATGCGCAGGCGCGGCGGGATCATGATGAGGCTGCCCACGGCCGCGTCGCTGGACCGCATCACCTACCGCGTGATCGGCTTCGCGTTCCCGGTCTGGACGTTCGCGGTCGTCGCCGGTGCCATCTGGGCGGAGGCGGCCTGGGGCCGCTACTGGGGCTGGGATCCCAAGGAGACCTGGTCGTTCATCACCTGGGTGATCTACGCGGCCTACCTGCATGCCCGCGCCACCGCCGGCTGGAAGGGCCGCCGGGCCGCGGCGATATCACTGCTTGGTTTCAGTGCGCTGTTCGTCGACTACTATCTGGTCAATCTGGTCATCTCGGGGCTGCACTCCTACGCGGGTGTCGGTGGGTGAGGCCCGTCAACGCGATCATCCTGAGTGCCGTTGGTCGAGGCTCGGACCGGTCCGTGCCGGATGCCTGCCCGGCTGGCTTCCCGACGGGATCTGTCAGGGATCTGTCAGGGATCTGTCAGGGATACCGACAGGAGGCCGCCAGGATGATGCTGGCCGCCGGTGGCCTCGGCCGTAAGCGGCACCTTCTCGATCGTGCTCGATCGTGTCGCTGCCGGGATGCCGGCCGGATGACGCCGGCCGGCATCAACAGCGCCGTGCTGGCTGTGATGCCAACGTGATGCCAACGTGGTACCGCTGCCAGCATGATTGCTGCCGCCAGCGTGATACAGCGGTCGACGTGACAGGACGGTCGATCCGGCACGGCGGTGAGTGAGGCCGGGTAGGTGATACCGCGGGCGTCGCCGTACGAGCCGGTTGTGGTCGGCCGATTGTGGTCAGGTCCGGGAGGTGCCGTCGCCGTCCCCGCGGCGGATACGCTCGGACAACTCCCGCAGGAACTCCGGATTGTCGTCGGGTGCGACCGGCTGTGGCGCGGGACTGCGGCGTGGCCACGACGGCCACCGGACATTCGATGGCCCGTCCTGGCCGCTTTCCCGGCTGTCCCGGCCGAAGCCGTCCGCCCCGGCCCAGCGGCCCCGGTCTCCCCATGTTGGATGATCCGTAGGATCGATACCCTCGCCGACGCGGTCGTCACGACGGGGGCGGCCGACCAGAAGCCAGGCCACACCGCCGAGGGGGTAAAAGAAAACGATGATCGCAATCCAGGCGAGCTTGGGGAGTGTGCGCACGGCGGCGGACGGAGCCATGATCGCGTCAATGAGTGTGAAAATCCAGAAGCCGAAGATCATCAGTGTCAGTACGAACCCCACCACCGCACCGTTGCTCCTCTCCAGTCTTCACTCCGACCGTCATGACCGTCCGTCACGACCCGGAGTCCTGATCGCGTGCAGATCCATATCCACCGTCGTCCGACGGTACAGCCAATGCTCTCTGGGGCGGTTCCGACGCCCATAGGTGACCATGGACGCCTGTTGATGCCCAAACAGCCGATGTCCATTGGAACAGCTGATGCCCGTTGGAACCATCCGCCCGTCCAGTCAGATCAGTGACGCCAGGACGGCCGCCGCGCAACGACAACACTCCCAGTGTGCTCCTTTCGATTGTGGGACGTGCCGCATGGGTGGAAACCCGTATCGGGTACGGCCGGTCGGCGCACGTCCCGAGGTGCCCACCACCCGGGTGTCGCCCATCGGCACCGGGGCCAACGCGTCGACCATGGCTACCGTGTCGGGCTGCTGTCGTGCCGGGCCAGTGTGTCGATCGTGGCTGCTGGGACGTGTCCGCCACCCGAGGGCGCTGTCTGTCCGACCGGGCGGGCGGGAACTCCCGCCGGATCCGTCTGGTAACCGGACGCGGGTTCCCGCCGGATCCGTCTGGCAGCCGGACGGACGCTGCGGCCAGTGCTACGCGACGGGCCGGCAGCGGGTTCCGGCGGGTGGCCTGACAAGCCCGGACGGCCCGGGCCCGCGGGCCGCTGCCAGGATGGGTGTCCTGCCAGGATGGGTGTCATGGCCTGGGCGGATCTGCGCGCGTTCCTCGTTCATCTCGAGCGCCACGGCGACCTGCGGCACGTCCGCGTCCCGGTCGACCCGGTCCTGGAGGTCACCGAGATCGTCACGCGGGTGGTTCGGGAGGGCGGGCCCGCGCTGCTGTTCGACCGGCCGCTCGGCGCCGACATGCCGCTGGCCATCAACGTCTTCGGCACCGAGCGGCGGATGGCCGCCGCGCTGGGGGCCGGCAGCCTCGACGAGATCGGCGACCGGATCGCCGCCCTGCTCAGACCCGAGATCCCGGTCGGGCTCGGCGGGCTGCGGGAGGCGCTGGGCAAGGTCGCCGCGCTGCGGTCGGTGCCGCCGCGCAGGGTCCGGACCGCGCCGTGCCAGGACGTCGTCCTCAAGGGCTCGGACGTCGACCTGTTCCGCCTGCCCGGCGTGCACGCCTGGCCGGACGACGGCGGGGTGTTCCTGAACCTGGGCCTGACCCACACGAAGCATCCCGAGACGGGTCAGCGCAATCTTGGCATGTACCGGCTGCAGCGCCATGACGCCCGGACGGTCGGCATGCACTGGCAGATCCACAAGGACTCCAACGCCCATCATGCCGTCGCCGAGCGCCGCGGGGAGCGGCTGCCGGTGGCGATCGCGTTCGGCTGTGACCCGGCGGTGACCTACGCGGCGTCCGCCCCGCTGCCGGCGGAGATCGACGAGTACCTGTTCGCCGGGTTCCTGCGCGGCGAGCGGGTGGAGATGGTCGACTGCCTGACCGTCCCGTTGCAGGTGCCGGCGAACGCCCAGGTGGTGCTCGAGGGCTGGCTGGAGCCGGGGGAACGCCGTCCGGAGGGTCCGTTCGGCGACCACACGGGTTTCTACACCCCGGTCGAGCCGTTCCCCGCCCTGCACGTCGACGTGATGACCATGCAGCGTGACCCGGTCTTCCAGACGATCGTCGTGGGCCGCCCGCCGCAGGAGGACGGGCCGCTCGGCAAGGCGACCGAGCGGATCTTCCTGCCGCTGGTCCGGATGATGATCCCGGAGATCGTCGACTACGACCTGCCGGTCGAGGGCGTCTTCCACAACTGCGCGATCGTTTCGATCGAGAAGCGCTACCCCAAGCACGCGCAGAAGGTCATGCACGCCATCTGGGGCGCCGGGCTGCTGTCGCTGTCCAAGCTCGTCGTGGTCGTCGACGCCGACTGTGACGTCCACGACTACTCCGAGGTGGCGTGGCGGGCGTTCGGCAACGTCGACTACGCCCACGACCTGCTGACCACGATCGGCCCGGTCGACCACCTCGACCACGCCTCGTACGAGCAGTTCTTCGGTGGGAAGATCGGCGTGGACGCGACGCGCAAACTCCCGACGGAGGGATACCGTCGCGAGGGCGGCTGGCCCGCGGAGGCCGTGATGGACCAGGCGGTCAGGGACAAGGTCGCCCGGCGCTGGAAGGAGTACGGGCTGTGACCACCGTCGACCACTGCTCACCACCGTCCACTTCACCACCGTCCACGGCGGGGGCGCGACGCTCGCCGGAACCTCCGGGAGATGGTCGTTGGTGAGCGACACGGCGTTCGCCCCGGGAGTGCCGGGGCCGGCATCGGCGCCTGACGGTCCCGTCCGCGCCTTCCTGCGGGTGGTGGTGATCGAGCACTCGGTGTTCGCGCTGCCGTTCGCCTACGTGGCGGCGCTCGCCGCGTCGTTCGAGGTCTCCCGCTCCGTGCACTGGCTGGACATCGCGCTGGTGACCGTCGCGATGGTCGCCGCCCGCACCTTCGCGATGGCGACCAACAGGATCATCGACCGGAAGATCGACGGACGTAATCCGCGGACGGCCGGCCGGGAGCTGGTCACCGGCGTGGTGTCGGTACGCACGGCCGCGGTCGGCGCCGTGATCGCCCTGGGTGTCTTCGCCGGGTCCGCCGCCGCGCTGTCCTGGCTCTGCCTGGCCCTCGCTCCGTTCGCGGTCGCCCCCCTGATCGTCTACTCGTACGCCAAGCGGTTCACCAACTTCCCGCACGCCGTCCTCGCGCTGGCCCAGGCGGTCGCACCGGTCGGTGCCTGGATCGCCATCACCGATCGCTGGTCGTGGGCCTCGGTCGTGCTCGGGCTCGCGGTCGGTACCTGGATAGCCGGCTTCGACCTGATCTACGCCTGTCAGGACGCCGAGGTCGACCGTGGCATCGGGGTGGGCTCGGTGCCGGCCCGGTTCGGGATCCGGGTGGCGTTGGCCGCCTCGGTCGTCACCCATGTCGTGACGTTCGCCCTGTTCGTCGTGTTCGGGCTGATGGAGGACTTCGGCGCGTGGTGGTGGGCGGGGCTGGTGGTGACCGCTGTCGCGTTCTGGTACGAGCACGCGATCGTCTCCGCGGACGACCTGTCCCGGGTGAACCGGGCCTTTCTGACGGCCAACGGGTTCGTCGGCATTGCCCTGTTCGGTTTCGCCGTCCTCGATTTCGTCTCCCGCGGCCTGGCCTGGTGACGGCCATGACGACCGCGGCTACCCCGTGACGACCGGGCCACTGCGGACGACGGTGCCATCGTGGACGACGGGGATCGCAGAGGACGTCATGATCGCCGGAAGTGCGGGAGGCGTCGAGAGCACGGGGTCGGGGTGCGTCCGGGCGACCACCGGCGTGAGCGAAGCGGGAAGGGTGGCCGCAGGTAAAAGAACGTCGGGGTGCGTCCGGCGACCACCGGCGTGGGGCGCATCCGGACAGCTGGCCGGATAGTCGGCAGCCGGACGGTCAGGCAGCCAGACGGTCAGGCAGCCGGACGGCCGGGCAGTCGGGCGGCCGGGCGGATAGTTGGGAGGACGGGTGCGTCTCGACAGCCGGGACGCGGTGCCGCCACGGCCGGGCGAAGGCGAACCGCGGCTACCGTGGGTGGTCGGTGTCAGCGGCGCGAGCGGGACGCCGTACGCGGCGTCGGTGCTGCGCGGCCTGCTGGACGCCGGGCTGCCGGTGGACCTGGTCGTCTCCCGGGCGGCCCGGCTCACCCTGTTGGACGAGACCGGGATCGCCTGGCGGGACAGCACCTGGCCACGGTCCCTGGCCAGCTGGCTCGGAGTCGACCCGTCCGTCATCTCCGCGGCGGCCGCGGCGGATCTGCTCCGTCACTGGTCCTGCGGTGACCTCGCCGCCGGCCCGAGCAGTGGCTCGTACCTGACCAGGGGGATGATCGTCGTCCCCGCGAGCACGGCCGCCGTGGCCGGGATCGCCCTCGGGTTGTCCAAGGACCTGCTGCAGCGTGCCGCCGATGTGACGCTGAAGGAAGGCCGTCGGCTGGTGGTCGTGCCCCGGGAGATGCCGTTCACCCGCTCGACCCTGCTGCACATGCTGTCCCTGCACGATGCCGGCGCGGTGGTGGCGGCCGCCAGCCCCGGCTTCTATGCCGGCGCGACCGACGCGCGCGCGCTCGTGGACTTCGTCGCCGGCAAGATCCTGGACGCGGCCGGGGTGCCCAACGACCTGCTGCGTCGCTGGACCGGCGAGCTCGGCGCCGCCCGCCGCCCACCCTCGTGACCGCCACGGATCCGGTGGGTCGTACCGTGAATTCGCGGGATCCGTACTCGTATCGGTTCGAGATGCCCGTCGGGAGACGCACACCGGACTGGGACAGAGGCGAGCATGACACACGACGCCGGCAGGAAGAGCGACGGGAAGCGGCGGACGAGAGGCAACGGCACGCGGGCCGTGCCTGCGGACCTGAACCGGACGCCGCGGCCTCGGACGCCCGCTTCCGGTGGCACCGCCGACGGTTCGGGTGCCCGGGTGAGCTGGCCCGCCGGGCGTCCCGTAGCCGGTCAGGCCACCCTCGGCCTGCGGGTGCAGTTGCCGTATTTCGCCGCGCGGATCGCGGCGCTGCTCGTGATGCTGACCATCCTGCTCATCCTGAGCGTCAATCCGCTCCTCGCGATCCTGGCCGGTCTCGTGATCGTGGGTGTGCTGACCTATCCGGTGGGCCGGTTGCAGCGCAGGGCCGCCCAGCAGGCCGCCGGCCGCGTCGGTGTCGGCGCGGGGCGCTGACGGCTGAGTACCCGCAGCCCCCGGAGGAACATGCGTGTAGTCCCGGGAGTCGGTAACCCCGGGGCGAACGGGTACGGGGTGGTGGTGTGGCCGTGCTCCTGGCCACGCTCCTGGTGGGACGGCCACGCTCCTGGTGGGACGCCGGTGGTCCCCGGGGCGAACGAGTCCTGAGCTGACGGCCGGTTGCCGGGGGAACCGGCAGCCGGGGGACCCGGTGGCTGGCCGTGCGCCGCAGTGATCTCTTCTTTATCATCCTCGCAGGCGCTTGGTCACTGAACGTGTTCTCGCGCATGCGGACGTGAGCGGACTAGTCACCACATGACCCCGATGTGTCACGCCCGAATTACCACTGAAGCAAGAACCTTCTGTATATTGACTGTCAACGCTCTGTGACAGGAGGCTCAGTGACAACGACACCAACACCACAATCCGCTCCGCTGCTGACACCGGCCGAGGTGGCGAGCATGTTCCGGGTCGACCCGAAGACGGTGACCCGCTGGGCCAAGACCGGGAAGCTGACCTCGATCCGTACCCTTGGTGGCCACCGGCGCTACCAGGAGGCGGAGGTCCGCGCGCTCCTCGCAGGGGTCTCGCCCGGGGACGGCCTGGCCTAGCCACCAGGCCGCCGCGTCCGGTGGATGCCGGGTGACACCCGCCGATCCACCGGACGCGGCCGGCTTGGCCCTCGGGTCGGCTTGGCCCTCGGACCGGCCGCCCAGGTCGCTGCACCCGTGGCCCGGAAGTTCGAGGCGCCACAGGTCACATGTCGGCGGGACGCGGCACCGGGCGGGACTACCCTCGTTCTCATGGACGTCGGGCTCAAGCGGGAGATCGAGGCGAAGGTACACGCCGGCGAACGGCTCAGCCGGGCGGACGGCGAAGCGCTCTACGCCAGCGACGAGCTGGCCTGGCTGGGGGAGTTGGCGCACTCCGTCCGCGTCCGCAAGAACGGGGATGCGACGCACTTCAACGTCAACCGGCATCTGAACCTCACGAACGTGTGCGCGGCATCCTGCGCCTACTGCTCGTTCCAGCGCAAACCGGGTGAGGCCGACGCGTACACGATGCGCATCGAAGAGGCGGTACGGCTGGCCAGGGCAATGGAGCCCGCCGGCATCACCGAACTGCACATCGTCAACGGCCTGCATCCCACGTTGCCGTGGCGCTACTATCCGCGTTCGCTGCGTGAGCTGTCGAAGGCGCTGCCGGGTGTGGCGCTCAAGGCGTTCACGGCCACCGAGATCCACTGGTTCGAGAAGATCAGCGGCCTGCCCGCGGAGGAGATCCTCGACGAGCTGATCGACGCCGGCCTGGAGTCGCTGACCGGAGGCGGGGCGGAGATCTTCGACTGGGAGGTCCGCCAGCACATCGTGGGACACGAGACGCACTGGGAGGACTGGTCGCGCATCCACCGCCTCGCCCACTCCAAGGGCCTGCGGACGCCGGCCACCATGCTCTACGGCCACATCGAACAGCCACGGCACCGGGTCGACCACGTACTGCGGCTGCGCGAGCTGCAGGACGAGACCGGCGGGTTCGTGGTGTTCATCCCGTTGCGCTTCCAGCACGACGCGGCCGGTGACCCGCGTAACCGGCTCATGAACCAGCCGATGGCAACCGGGGCCGAGGCGCTGAAGACGTTCGCGGTGTCCCGGCTGCTCTTCGACAACATCGATCACATCAAGTGCTTCTGGGTGATGCACGGCCTGACCACCGCCCAGCTCGCCCTGAACTTCGGCGCGGACGACCTGGACGGCTCCGTCGTCGAATACAAGATCACTCATGATGCCGACGGTTTCGGGACGCCGGACACGATGACCCGAGAGGACCTGCTCGAGGTGATCAGGGACGCAGGCTTCCGCCCGGTGGAGCGGGACACCCGGTATCGCGTGATCCGTGAGTTCGACGGCCCCGACTCCAGCCGTCGGGATCTTCCCCAGGAGATCAACGCCTGAAACGCCAGTTATGTGACCATGTGTAGCGATACAGTCGACGACCAACGTCAACGGGCGCCGGCCAGCAGAGAAGATCGCCGCGAGTTTGTCGTCAGGTACGCCCATCGGGCTGAAAAGCGTACCGAACGACGAACTCGCCTGGATCAGGCTCCACGTGGGTGGTCGCGGATGGTGTCCGTACCGCGTGGCTGGCGCTCCAGCGCGATGGCCGCCGACGTCGACCGGGTTCGGGCGGCATGATTCTTGGTTCTTGTGACCCGGACGTCGCTCCAGCGACATCGAAACCACAACGATCACAGCGTCGTGGGGCGATGAAGGCATGTGCTCACGGCACCAGCCGAAGGCGGCGCGATCGTTGTGTCGCGTTGCCGGAGGCTTGGAGGGGGCGCAACCGAAGGCGGCGCGATGATGTTCATCGTGCTTCCGGAGGTGCGCGGAGGACTACTAGCCGAAGGCGGCTTGATCATGAATGGTGACCGGTCGGACAACCGGCTGAACGATCGCCCGTCCGGCCCGGACAGCCGGCTGCCGCAGTCGGTTCCGCCCGTCCGGTCGGACGCGGCAGCCGGGGCGCCACGACCTGCCGCGTCGGCTCCGTCGGCCCCGTCCACTCCGCGGCCCGGGGCGCCGCGGCCGGCTCCGTCGGCGCGCCGTGTCCTGCCGCGGGGATCCGCGGGGATCGGTTCCATCTTCACGCTGGCTTTCCTGGCGATTCTGCTGCCGGGCGTGGCCGCGTACGCGCTGCTGCGGCTCGCAGGCCTGGCGATCGGGCCGGCCGGCCTGCTCGGCCTGCTGGTGATGTTCGTCTGCCTGGGGCTGTATCCGTCCCTGCTGCAACGTCTCGGCTGGGTGCCTCGGCGCCGTGCCCGCCGGACGAGATGACGGCCGGTGGCGGGATGGCTGCCGGCCGCGGGGCCGCGGGCGGCGACCGGCGGTGCGGCGGTGCGGCGGCGGTGGGCTACGGGGAACGGCCGGTGGCGGGATGAGGCCGGTGGTGAGATCGGGATAAGGCCGGCGGCGAGGTGAGCCTGGTGGGGCACAGGCCGCGGAACCCGCCCATGCCGTCCGGCGTATACGAGATGACGGGGCGTGGGAGGAGACTGGGCGGAAG
>NZ_CAAAFS010000320.1:0-9685 GCF_900634755.1 Protofrankia symbiont of Coriaria myrtifolia | reverse complement strand
GTGTATGTCCGGCCACCGGGAACCGCCCGGAGGCCGGGGAGCGGGAGGATTTGTGGATCTTCAAAAGCGAGTGGCGGGCAGGTGGGGGCGGGCCCCGCGCCAACGGCCGGCCGGGCTGTCGCCGTCTGGGTCACCGTCACCGTACGGATCGCCGTCACCGTACAGGGCATCGTCGTCCGGGTCATCACCGTCAGCTGGACCGCTGCCGTCCAGGCCGGGGCTGCTCGCCATCAACGCCCGTTACTTCGCGTTGCGGACTGTCATCTTCGCCGCTGTGCTGACGGTCGTGCTGCTCGTGGGCCTGCACTGGCTGCTTGGTTTTGCCGTCGCGGTGGTCCTCAGCGGGCTGGTGAGCTATCCGCTGGCGATCCGTCAGCGCCGGGCGGTGCTCGATGCCCTCGAGCAACGACGCGGTTGGCTGCGTTGAGCGGCGAGCCATCCCGGGAGCACGACGCCGCGAGAAAGCGTGACGCCACCCGGGAGCACGACGCCGCATCCCAGCCTGATATCACCGAAAAGTGTAGTTCTGTACCGCAGCGTGACGTTACGCAGCGGCGCGATGTCACGCAAGCGGCCGTTGACGTCACGAAAATAACCAGCGATGTCGTGCAGGTGACCAGCGATGTCACGCAGGTGCCCGGCCAGGAGGCCGGGCACACGGTGCCGCCGTCGCTGCCGACTCAGAGCTCGCAGCCTGCCGCGCCTGTGCCCGTCGCGCCGGTGTCGGTTCTGTCCGTGCCGGCGTCCGCTTTCAGGCGGCCGCGGGTCGGCCACATCCAGTTTCTCAACTGTCTCCCGCTCTACTGGGGCCTGGTGAACTCCGGCGCGGTACTGGACGTCGAACTGACCAAGGACACCCCCGACCGGCTCAACGAGGCGCTGGTGGCGGGCGATCTCGACATAGGCCCGATCAGCCTGGTCGAGTATCTGCGGCACGCCGACGAACTTGTCGTCCTGCCGGACCTCGCGGTTGGCTCCGACGGCCCGGTACTGTCGGTGGTGCTCGCCAGCGCCGTGCCGGTGGACCGGATTCGATCGGTGGCCCTGGGTTCCACGTCGCGGACGAGTGTGCTGCTCGCGCAGATGCTGCTGGAGGATCGGCTGGGGCTGTGGCCGACCTATACGATCATGCCGCCTGATCTGCCTCTGATGCTGCGTGAGGCTGATGCCGCTGTGCTGATCGGTGACGTGGCCCTGCGGGCCACCTATGACGCCGAGCGCGCCGGGGAGGCGCATCCGCTGCATGTCGTCGACCTGGGCGCGGCCTGGCGGGACTGGTCGGGGCTGCCGATGGTGTTCGCGGTGTGGGCGGCGCGCCGTGACTTCGCCCAGGCCCGCCCGGGGGTGGTCAAGGAGGTGCACGACGCCTTCCGGGGCAGCCTCGATCTCGCGTTGCGCCAGGTGGACGCCGTGGCCCGGCACGCGGCGCGCTGGGAGGTTTTCGACGTGGCGACGCTGACGCGGTACTTCACCACGCTGGATTTCTCCCTGGGGGAGCGTCAGCTCGAGGGAATAACGGCTTTCGCCCGGCGGGCGGCGGCACGGGACGCCGTTCCGGCGGACGTGAACGTGCTGTTCGCCAACGGATAAGTGCGGGCGGACAGGTACGGGCGGATACGAACGGCCGAACAGGTGCCGGTACGAACCGGTACGGGATAAGGCGCCGCACCGGTCGCCATCCGTCATAACGTGTCTCATCGCCTGCGGTGACACGATATTTTGTTCATAACGATATATTCCGCTGCCGGTGGTGGCGCGACCCGTTGTTTCTGGTGCCGTCTCCCGAAGGAGGCGGATCCCGCCGTCGAGGATCTGACCGTCGCGGTTTGTGGGGCGAAGCCCGTTGCTCGTCGGTTTCGTTGTTCTCGGCGGCGCGCCCCCGCGCGCCAACGGTCGCGTATGAGGAGGACGAGGGGTACGGGGGCGGCCGTCTGGATCGAACGGCATGGACGTGCGTCCGCGCGTGTCGGCACCGACATCGGCGGCACCGGCGGCACCGGCGGCATCGGTGGCACCGGCGGCATCGGTGGCATCGGTGGCATCGGTGCCGGCGGCCGTGCTGCCGGCTCATCCCTGGCGGCGGTCCTCGGTGGCCACGCGTGGAATCCGGTGGCCAACCGTACCCGGACGTTCGCGGAGTCCGGTGGGTTGCCTACAGCCTGTGACACCGGCGCGGATGTCACGTCGGTACGGGCGGCCCGGCGCAGCGGTCTGGAACAGTGGCCCGGCGCAGTGGCCCGGCACAGGCGACGCTCCGGTGCGGCGATGGTCCGCGGACGCCGCCCGGCCGGATGCCGCCGTCACGCTGGGTCAGCGCCTGCCGCTCGGCCCACCCCTGGGGATGATCATATAGGTGCCGTCGGCGCGGGTGAACCGGAACCCGGGGCACGGCCCGACTCGGGCCCAGCTCAGGGCGTGGCCCCACGGACCCGGCTCGGGATCAAGGTGGTGATCCTGGCGCGCGCTCAAACAGGGCGTGGCCCCAACGGATCCGGCTCGGGACGTTAGCCCGCCAGGCGGGCCCGGGGCACAGCCCCACCGATCAGGCTCGGGATGCGGCCCGCCAATATGCAGGGTGCTGTGGATGCCGGACCAGGAACTCGCGCGGCCCGTACGGGCCATGGCCCTTGTGGACCCCCGCTGGCCCCTTGGACCCCTATTGACCCCAATGGGTAGAGCGCCGCGGATGCCCCGCCGGTGCGGGTGGGCCGGGCGGCCGGGTGCGGGCCGGTGAGCCGACCGACATCGGATCCGCCGGTTCGGGCGGCCGAAGGTTACCGGCAGCCGTCATCGGTGTTGCCGCCGGCCGGACATCGATGACAATCCACGCACGGTCGTTCCGCATCGTTTCGCGATTATGAACAGGTGTGATTGTGGGTGTCCGGTGCCAGTGGATGTCCTCCCTTTGCCGGTAGCTGTCCTCCCTTTGGGGGATTCGCCGGGGGGCTAGCTCCGGAAACCATCCTGAATGACGATGGGCGGGTGGTACCGGCACAGCGTAGAACGTCGGATATGGACGGAGAGCCAGGTGTGCAGGACGCCGTCCGCGTCGTGGTGGCCGACGATGCCGACGGCGTACGCGATCTCGTTTGTCTCCTGTTGGACATGGAGCCCGATTTCGTGATCGTCGGCCGGGCCAGGGACGGGGCCGAGGCAATTGAGATCGTTTCGCGTACCGACCCCGACCTCGTCCTGCTGGACGTCGCCATGCCCGTCATGGACGGCCTCACGGCGTTACCCGTGATTCGCCGGACGGTGCCCCGGGCCCGGGTCGTCATCTTCACCGGTTTCTCCGAGCGGGCTCTGGGCGAACAGGCTTCGACGCTCGGCGCGCACGCCCTGATCGAGAAGGGCCTCGCCATCGACAGCCTGGTTGACCGCCTGCGGGACGTGTGCGGACGTGCCCCCGTCCGAACCGTCGCAAGCCGGCCGGTCCAGAGCTGAACCATCGGCCGGCCCAGGGCACGACCGGGCTGACCGATCCCGCGCCGGACCGTCGACCGGCCGCGGCTCGCGCGAGGCGGTCCGCCGAGCGCACGACGGCAGTCAGGCGACGGCAGTCAGGCGACGATGGTGCCAGGCTGCGGCCCCGCACCGAGCCGGCGGCGCCGTGACCAGTCGAGATCTGTCCGACCGGTCGATCTGTTTATTGTCGTTGACCCGTTTATCCACCGGTCTGCTGAACAATGAAATCGGATGGCCCGGACGACCGGCCGGCATCCATCCAACGGCATCCATCAAAATTTTGGACGCTCCGTAATTTTATCCTGATTCTGGGTGCATTCGCTGTCTTGCGGGCGCTCGATGTGAAAGCATGGGCCCGTGACCGCACGCCCGGATCTCCGTCTGACCGGTTCAGGCATGACGGACTTTGGTTCGGACCTCCCGTGGGACGGCTTCACGCCCGTCGGCCACACCTCGGCGGACTTCGCGACCCTGGTCGACTTCGGACTGGTTGCGCGCCTGCATGTCGACCTGCTCAGGGTCGCCAGCGCGGTCTGTCCGCGTCACATCTGACCTTTCCGCCGCTGACCTTTCCGTCGCGCCACCTCATGCTGTCGGCATGTTGTCGGCGCACCCCGCACACGGTTGCGAGAGATTCGATGACGACCCCCGCACGCTCCCGTTCCGCGCGCCCGTCCCGTCCGAAGGGGCAGGGCCAGTGGGCGCTTGGCCACCTGGAGCCCCTCAACCCCAACGAGCGGATGAAGAAGGACCAGGACGGCCTGGCCGTCCGGGACCGGATCCTCAACCGTTACCCGTACACGGGCTTCGCCGGCATCGATCCCCAGGATCTTCGGGGGCGGTTCCGCTGGTGGGGGCTGTACACCCAGCGCAGGGAGGGTATCGACGGCGGCAAGACAGCCGTCCTGGAGCCCGAGGAGCTCGAGGCGCCGTTCTTCATGCAGCGCATCCGCCTCGACGGTGGCCGGCTGACCAGCGACCAGCTCCGCGTCGTCGCCGGGATCTCCACCCGCTACGGGCGGGACGTCGCCGACGTCACCGACCGGCAGAACATCCAGCTCCACTGGATCCGCATCGAGGACGTGTCGGCGATCTGGGCGGCGCTCGAGGGCGCCGGGCTGACGACGGCCGAGGCATGCGGTGACACCCCCCGCGTCATTCTCGGCTGCCCGCTCGCCGGCGTCGACGGCGACGAGGTCATCGACGCCACCCCGGCGATCGAGGAGACCGTCCGGCGCTACGTGGGCGACGAGTCCCTGAGCAACCTGCCGCGCAAGTTCAAAAGCGCCATCTCCGGCTGCGCCGACCACTGCACGCTGCACGAGATCAACGACATCGCGTTCGTCGGTGTCGTTCACCCCGAGTTCGGTGCCGGCTACGACCTGTGGGTCGGCGGCGGCCTGTCGACCAACCCGAAGCTGGGGGTCAGGCTCGGCACCTTCGTGCCGCCCGACCGGGTCGCCGAGGTCTGGCACGCCGTGGCCAGCCTGTTCCGGGACTACGGCTACCGGCGGATGCGCACCCGGGCCCGGCTGAAGTTCCTGGTGGCCGACATGGGGCCCGAGTGGGTCCGCGCCACCCTGGAGAAGGAGTACCTGGCCACGGCGCTGCCCGACGGCCCACCCCCGGCGCCGCCGCGTAACGAGGGACGTGACCACATCGGCGTCCACCAGCAGCGCGACGGCCGCTTCGCGGTCGGCTTCGCCCCCCGCGCCGGACGGCTGAGCGGTACCACGCTCGCCGCCGTCGCCGACCTCTCCGACCGTTTCGCCGCCGGCCGCATCCGAGCGACGACCACGCAGAAGCTGGTCATCCTCGACGTCGACCCGGCCCGGGTCGACGAGCTGGAGGCCGAGCTCACCGCGCTCGACCTGGTCGTGCGGCCGAGTGTGTTCCGGCGCGGCACCATGGCCTGTACCGGTATCCAGTTCTGCAAGCTCGCCATCGTCGAGACCAAAGGGAAGGCCGGTTCGCTGATCGACGAGCTCGAGCGCCGCCTGCCGGACTTCGACGAACCGATCGGCATCCACGTCAACGGCTGCCCCAACGCCTGCGCGCGTTTCCAGGTCGCCGACATCGGGCTCAAGGGCTCCCTGGTGCCGGACGCCTCCGGGGAACTCGTCGAGGGGTTCCAGATCCATCTCGGTGGTCATCTCGGCACCCGGTCGCGGCTCGGTCGGAAGTCCCGAGGGCTGAAGGTCACCTCCGTCGGGGTCGTCGACTACGTAGACGGCCTGCTGCGCGCCTACTCCGCGGACCGCGGTGCGGGCGAGTCCTTCGCGGACTGGGTGGAAAGGGTGGACGAGTCCGCGCTCTCCGTCGCATCCGTGCGAGCCGGCGTCCCCGGTGGTGCCGGCGTCTCCGATGGGGGCCGGACAGCCGGCGGGGGCCGTGCGCCTGGCGATACCGAGGCCGGCGATACCGCGGCCGGCGGGGCCGGTTCGGCGGCGGGCACGCCGGGCGAGCGCGGTGGCGGCAGCTGATGGCCAGCGCGCATTCGGTCCCGTTCTACTGCCCATACTGCGGCGAGGAGGACCTTGTCCCCTACCTGCCGGCCGAGGCCGGGGAAGCCTCCGCTGGATCCGGGCACGGCCAGTGGTCGTGCGGTAGCTGTCGACGGGCGTTCCGGCTGAGCCTGACCGCGCTCGCGGTCGCGGTGACGCCAGCCGCGTCGGGCACTGAACCCGTCGGGCACTGAATCCATCCGGCGCTGAACCACGGGTGGGTCCCCACACCCCAGCGGCCCGCCGGCAGGAACCCATCCGGCACTGAACCCGTTCGGTGCCGTCCCGCCCGGCCCCTGCCCAGACCCGCGCTTGTCTGGTCCGGCAGCGGCCTGTTCGGCATACAGGGAGAACGGCAGCCGCCGCGGCAACGGTCGCGGCAACGCAAGGAGGGACACTGATGGACACCGCACTGAAGGCCCGGGCCCTACACGCCGGCGACGAGCTGGCGGGCGCGCCGGCCGAGGAGATCCTGGGCTGGGCGGTGGAGTGGTTCGGTACCGGGCTCGCCGTCGCCGCCTCCATGGCCGAAGCGGTGCTCGTCGACATGCTCTCCCGGATCCGCTCGGACGTCCCGGTGATATTCATCGATACCGGCTACCATTTCGCCGAGACGATCGGCACCCGGGACGCGGTCCGGCACCGCTACGGCCTGCCGCTGATCAGTGCGGCCCCGCAGCTCACCGTGGCCGGCCAGGACGCCGTGTACGGACCGCGGCTGTTCGAGCGTGACCCGGACCAGTGCTGCCGGATGCGCAAGGTCGTGCCCCTGGACCGGGCACTCGCGCCGTACCAGGCCTGGGCGGCGGGCTCACGGCGGGCCGAGAGCGCCAGCCGCGGGAACCTGCCGGTCGTGGGGTGGGACGAGCGCCGCGGCAAGGTGAAGATCCATCCGTTGGCGGCATGGACGGACGAGGACGTCGAGCGTTACGTCCGCGAGCACGGCATCATCGTCAACCCGTTGCTCTCCGACGGTTACGACTCGGTCGGCTGCTGGCCGTGCACCCAGCGCGGCCAGGGACGTGCCGGCCGCTGGGTCGGTTCAACCAAAACCGAATGCGGCATCCACTGAGCCCCTGAGCCTTCTGCCTGTTCCTCTTCGCCTTTCTTCTTTCCGCCGCTGTCTCGGATCTCCTTTCCGGAAGCCGTCGGTGACGACTGCCCGCCCCGGCCTGGCGAGGCGCGTTACCGCGGGAGTCGTAGGTGGAAACCGTCGCTACGGTAGCCTTTTTCACCTACGGCTTCCGCGGCCGTAGGTGAAAATCGCTGTGGTAGCAACGGTTTCCACCTACTGGCCGACCGGGTTCGTGCCCGGGGTGCGGGGTGCGCGTGGGCGGTAGCGTCGCAGGGATGAGCGAGGGTCAGCGCGGCAGCGGTGGGGCTGAGGTGAGGCTGGTGAGGTGCCGGGAGGTCGGAGCGCTCGGCCCTGGCCCACGGGAGGGTACGGCGGCGGTGAGGTTGATGACCTACCGGGGGCTGACCCGCCTGGGCAGGAGATCGTGAACGGTCCGGAGCGCTCCCACGGCGAGGTCTGGCTGGTCGGGGCAGGGCCTGGTGATCCAGGGTTGCTCACTGTCCGCGGTCGGGAACTGCTCGGTGCGGCCGATGTCGTCGTCACCGATCGCCTGGTGTCCACTGACGTTCTCGGATACGTCCGGCCCGAGGCGGAGATTGTTTACAGCGGCAAGAGCGCTGGCGCGCTTACTCGCACCCAGGAGGGCATCAACGCGCTGCTGGTCGAACGGGCACTCGCGGGCCGCAGGGTCGTCCGGCTCAAGGGCGGGGACCCGTTCCTGCTCGGCCGTGGCGGCGAGGAGGCGGAAGCGTGCCGGCTCGCCGGGGTGCGCTGCACCGTTGTCCCGGGAGTGCCCTCGGCGTTCGCGGCCCCCGCCTATGCAGGTATTCCGGTCACCCACCGTGGCGTCGCGCAGGATGTCGCGGTCGTCTCCGGTCATCTGCGGCCAGGGCATCCCGACTCCACCGTCGACTGGGCGGCACTCGGCGCGTCCCGGATGACCATCGTTGTGCTGATGGGGGTTGCCCGGCTCGCCGACGTCACCGCGGCCCTCATCGAGGGCGGGCGGTCACCCGACACGCCTGTCGCGGTGATCGAACGCGCCACCACGCCGGCGCAGCGGGTCGTGCGCGGCACCCTCGACACGATCGTGGTCGACGCGGTTGCGCGGGGTGTGCGATCACCAGCTGTTGTGGTGATCGGTGACGTCGCGGCCCGTCACGACGCGGTACCCCGGATCCTCCCGCCTCCGGACAGCGACAACCACGGCTGCCGTCCCCGTGCTGTCAACGGCGACGGCAGCCTCGCCGGCACCGGCACCGGCACCGGCACCGGTGGCAACGGTGCGGGCCCCAGCGACGCCAACAACCGGCCGGACCGGGCGACGGTGAGACCGCGCTTCTGGAATGGAGCCGGCCCCGGTGACACCGACAGCCCCGACGGTGACACTGCCAGCCTCCGCAATCCCAACATTTACGCCACAACGGACAGTTGTGATGATTCGCGTGGATTCGCCGCCGGCTCGCCGGCTGTGGACGCCGGTGCCGGCCGTCCGCTGGCGGGAGTCCGGGTTCTCGTCCCGCGGACGAGACCGCGTCCCGGGCTGTTGGCCACCCGGTTGCGCGCGCTCGGCGCGGACGCCGTGGAGAGCACGGTCTCGCGTCCCGGGCCGGTGGCCGACCCGGCGCCGCTGCTGGCTGCGCTCACCGACGCGGACGCGCTGGTGCTGGCGGGCGTCGCGGAGGTCGCGGCGGTGGTCGCGCTGCTGCGCCGGGCGGGCCACGACATCCGGGCGCTTGCCGGGCTCGTGCTGGTGGCCGCCGACGCCGAGGCGGAGGTCGCGTTGGAGGCCCTTGGGCTGGCCTGCGTCCGGCCGCCCGTCAGCGCCTGTGACGCGGGGCCCGCCGGTAGTTCGGAGCCAGCCGACCCCCGCGGCGCACAGCCACGGACCGTGGAGCCCACCGGCACGCAGCGGGCGGGATCATCCGCTGACGTGCGGGGCACGGGCTCTGTCGGTGCGCGGAGCACGGAGTCCGCTGATGTGCGGAGCACGGAGCCTTCCCGCGGGCGGGACAGGCGCCGGCTGCCACTCGGCTCCGGGGTGGTGAGTGGCAGCGTCCGGGTGGTGGTGTGCGCGTCCGCGTCGCCGCCCGCCGGAGCGGAAACAGTGCGTCGGATCAGCCTCCTGACCGATGTCGACGCCGAACCCGATCCGCGGATCGTCGAGGAGATCCGGCACGGCGATCTGCACGCGGTGGCGTTCGCGTCGTCGACCGCTGTCCGCGCGACCGTCGCGCTGTACGGCTCCCTACCGGATGGGATCATGGTGGCCGCGATAGGGCGGCGCACCGTCGAGGCCTGCCGGCACGCCGGCGTCCGGGTGGACGCGGTGGCGACCGAACCCGGCATCCATCCCCTGGCCGCGGCGGTCGCCGACGCCGTCACCAGGGCCCGCTCGGCTGAAGCGTCAGCCAGCCAACGCGGATCCGTCCCGAAATCAATCAAAAACAGATGATCGAATACTGCCGGACCATGCGAACGAGGGATCAAACGGTCGCTGCGGCAGCCGTTTCGACCCTCTTTGTCCTGTTTGAGGATTGTCCTGATCGGGACGGGGCAGGGTGCGGTGGGGTGAGACGAGACGGGTGGTCGGCTGATCGGTGTTCGGGGGTCTGGTCGGGGCGTGAGCTCGTTCGGGGTG
>NZ_CAAAFS010000319.1:0-3270 GCF_900634755.1 Protofrankia symbiont of Coriaria myrtifolia | reverse complement strand
GTGTTCGGGGGTCTGGTCGGGGCGTGAGCTCGTTCGGGGTGGGCGCGGGGCTGGTGCGAGCGGGTCGGTGCCTGCCACCGCTGTCGTCGAGCGTCACATCCAGTGATGAATTAAGTGATATCTGTCATCGGTGTCATCGGAGTCCGTCCGGCCAGGGCTCGTCCGGGGCGAAGGCATGGCCGGTGAGGGCGTCGTCGATGCGGGCGGTGACGGCGGTCAGTACGCCGGGATGCAGCCCGAGCGGCGCGGTCAGCGTCCAGCGGGTGTGCGGGAAGCGCTCCCGGGCCCGGGCGAGGGCGGCCGGGATGTCCCGCGACGTGTGGCTGCCGTCGAACAGGAAGAACGGGTGGGCCACGATCTCGGTGCAGCCGGCGGCGGCCAGGTTGGCGTAGCCGGTCATGATGTCGGGCTGGACCACGTCCAGAAAGGCCGGCTCCACGGCGTGCCAGCGGATCTGACGGTGACCACCCGTCACGCCAGGACCGGGCTCGGCATACGGGGTTTCGAACTCGCAGGACGAGGCCTCAAGATCGGCAGATACGGTGCCCGGTGCCGGATCGCGCATGGGGCCCGTCACACGCCTGGAAGCATCGAACGACCCGGAAGTATCGGATGATCCGGAAGTATCAGACGGCCCGGAAGCGCTGGACCGGCCGGACGGGTGGGACAGGCGGGACGAGCCGGACGGGTCAAGCACGGGAGTTGCCCCCCGCCCGAGCGCGGAAGCCGCTTCCTGCCTGAGCGCGCAGGCCGCGGCCTGGCCGGCTGCGGAGGGTGCGACCTGGTCGGGTGCGGGAGGTGCGACCTGACCGGATGTGGAGCCGGAAGCGGAGGCTGTGAGACGGCCGGATGTGGCGGTCACGGCTCGGCCGGGTGCGGCGAGCGCGGCGCCGGGTGCGGCGGCGGTGGCCCGGCCAGGTGTGCTGAGCAGGCGTGCGACCTCGCGGACGGTTGCGTTCGCCTCGTCCCGCCGTGAGCCGTGCCCGATCACCAGTAGACCCCGCATGCCCACCAGTCTGCGCCGGCGGCGCGCTCGTCGGGTAATGGCGCGTTCGTCGGGAGTACGGGTATACGGTCGCACCGCCGCACCGCCGATGGCCGCCCCCGCCAGGATGCGATCACGTGGGAGATATCGGGGGTGCCGGTCGTACCGCCGCTGGCTGCTCGACGGTAACGGCCCATTCGTCGGGCGACCACCGAGGGTGAATGGTGGTCTCGTCGTATAACGGCGGCGTTGTGCCGGATGGTGATCTGGTCCCGCCGGATGACTCATCGGTGTGACGGCGGGGCCCAGGCGTCGTCAGCCAGGTCGGTGATGTCGTTGTCGGGCTGCCCCTCCGGGCGGTGGCCGCGTTGCCGGGTCTGGCCGTGCGGGTCCGGTCGGATGGCGATTCAGCCGGACGGTGTGGAGGATGCCTCCGTCGGAGGGCGCCCGCCCGGGGCTGCGGGTCGTTTGTGGATGCGGCCGCACGGTGTTGAACCCGTACGGTGTCGAACCCGTACGGCCGAATCGGACAACGTCAAATAATTTTGAACAATGTAAAACAACGTCGGGCAGTACATCCGAGCGGTACGGAGGGCGTGCGGAGAGGACGCGGCAGCCCGTCGTGGACGGCGCATGCCGGATCATCAGGACGCCCGGGTCATCAGGGGCCCAGGCGTCCCCGGCGGTGCTCCGGGGTATCAGGCGGCGGGGCCGTCGTCGGAGCTGTGGCCCGGGAAGACCTTGGCGGACGGGTCGATGATCGGTGCCGCGTTGTTCACCGCGGTCGCTACCTCGCCGAAACCGGTCGCGATCAGACGCACCTTGCCCGGGTACTCGGTGATGTCGCCGGCGGCGAAGACCCGCTCGACTCCGGTCGCCATGGTCGTGCCCACCACGATGTGACGCTTCTCGACGGTCAGGTTCCAGCGGGTCAGGGGCCCCAGATCGGCGGTGAACCCGAGGTCGGCGACGATCCCTTGGGCCGGGCGGACCTGGCGGTCGCCGGACCTGTTGTTCACCAGTTCGACCTTCTCCACCTGGTTGTCCCCGTGGATGGCCGCGACCTCGGTGTGCGTGAGCACCTCGACGCTGGAGGACAGCACCTTTTCGACGGTGTGCGCGTGCGCGCGGAACCGGTCCCGCCGGTGGACGAGAGCCACCGACCGGGCCAGCGGTTCCAGGGCGAGCGCCCAGTCGAAGGCGCTGTCGCCCCCGCCGACGATGACGACGTCGGCGTTGGCATAGACGTCCAGTTTCGGGACGAAGTAGACCAGGCCGCGACCGAGATGATCGCTGCCGACGGGCAGTGGGCGCGGCGTGAACGTCCCGAGCCCGCCGGTGATGACAACGGCCTTCGCCCGTACCCGTGTCCCCTGCGCGCTGGTGACCACGACGGCGTCGTCCTCGTGGGCCAGTTCGGTTGCCTGCTGACCGAGCAGGTAGTTGGGGGAGAACGCGCCGGCCTGGGCAACGAGAGCGGCGATGAGCTCCCGGCCCCGTACCGCGGGGAACCCGGCCACGTCGTAGATCACCTTTTCCGGGTACATCGCGGTGACCTGACCGCCCGCCTCGGGAAGCGAGTCCATCACCGTCACGGACAGCCCGCGGAACCCGGCGTAGTAGGCGCCGAAGAGGCCGGCCGGGCCGGCTCCGATGATCAGCATGTCGGTGTCGACATCCGCCGATGTCGAGCCGTCAGGGCCAGTAGTGGTCAGTGCGTCCACATGCGACTCCTGGTGCTATGTGGCCGTGGCCGGACCGGATGCGCAGGGGTCGGACAGAGCCACCGGAAGAATTTTTTACTCATCCTGCCGCATCGAAGAGTGAGGTGCCTCAACATGCGCGTTGGCGTCGGCGCGGCACCCGGGCATTTACGGTGCTCTTTCCCCGCCGGTGATCCGGAGCGCGGATATTCCGGCAGGACGGGAGAAATCAGGAGGAAGCCGGTCGTGTCATCGGTTCGGTGGGCCGGCGGATAATCCGGCTCGGTGTCGGACGCTCACCGTCGGGAACACGCCTGCGCCTCATTGGTCCGCTGGACGGTACCGAGGTCTGGCGAACGGTACTGACAAAATCGCCGGTAGATGCCGGGCGAAATCGCCGGTAGGTGCCGAGCGGCGCGTCGGCCGATGACCCGTTGGCATCGACGACCCCGTTGGCGCGGTGGCCGGGCTGGTGATCGTGACGCGCGGCCGGGACGGTGCCCGGAAGCCGGGCGATCGAGAAGACGGCCCAGGAAACGGAGGTGGCCGAGGAAGCACGGCGGGCCGGGGGCGGGTGCGAAC